>CAYFKU010000009.1:0-3129 GCA_964343955.1 uncultured Rhizobium sp.
CCATTCGCTCTTGTCGGCGGGGCTGGTCAGGGTCACGCCGGTCAGCTTGCCCGGCTCGCCATGCACCGCCTTGACGGATGCGACATGGAATTTGACCTTTCCTTCCTTTTCCAGCTCGCGCATCTGATTGACGCTATGGGCCGCGGCGCGGAACCCGTCGCGGTGATGCACCAGGGTCATGCTCTTGGCCAGCGGCGCCAGGTTGATCACCCAGTCCAGCGCGCTGTCGCCGCCGCCGGCGATCAGGATGTTCTTGCCGCGGAAGGTCTCCATCTTGCGCACGGCGTAATGCACGCCGATGCCGTCGCCGGCATTCTCGAACTGCTCGATGCCCGGAACCGGGGGGCGCTTGGGCTGGAACGAGCCCGCGCCCGCCGCCACCACCACCACGGGGGCTATGATTTCGGTGCCGGCGTCGGTCTTCAGCTTCCAGCGACCGTCGGCCAGCTTTTCAAGGCTGGTCGCCATCTCGCCGAAATGGAACTGCGGATCGAAGGGCTTGATCTGCTCCAGCAGGCGGTTGACCAGTTCCTGGCCGGTCACGATCGGCAGGCCCGGAATGTCATAGATCGGCTTTTCCGGATAAAGCTCGGTGCACTGACCGCCTGGGCGATCCAGGATGTCCACCAGATGGCATTTCAGATCGAGCAGCCCCAGCTCGAACACGGCGAACAGGCCGATGGGACCCGCGCCGATGATGACAACATCCGTCTCGATAGCTTGCGTCATTTCAAGTCCTTAGGGGGTATTTCACACTTATTTTTATGTAAGTCTGAAAAAAACGTCGCTTTTATATGTAGAAATACCGGACGGGCACAACCCCGCGCGGCGGCACGGCAGCGATGCAAAATGCCGCTGCCAGCTACACCAAAAGGGGTGCCGATTTAAAGCGTCTCAGTCTGAAGTCAGGCGGCCAGGTAATCGTGGATGAAGGCCTGCACGACCTCACCCTCGCTTTTCAGGGCCTCCAGGGCCTGGCCCGCCCGATCGGGATGCGCGGCGGATCCACCGGCTCGGCATCCGCTGCGACCTGGCCCATCCCGAAGGCCCCGACGCCGCGCGCCGCGCCCTTGATGGTATGGGTCACCTGGCGCCAGCCCTTGGGATCGCGCTGGCTCAGCACGGCCTGCAGCTTGGTGACCATCTCGGTGATCTGGGCGTCGAACAGCCGCAGAATCTCGGCATTCAGGCTTTTGTCGCCGCCGGTATAGCGGGCGAGATGTTCCAGATCGACCGGGGTGTCGCTCATCGGCTGCTATCCGAGAATAAGGCTCGCCATCCTGCCCGCGCGCGGCTTACGAGCGCGTTAATCCGGCTTTTCGTTGTGAAATCTGCAGCCTTTCATGGTTAACTCTGAACAGGGGCGGCAATTCGGGAACTTACAGAACCCATGGTCAGGACTTTCGGACAATCCGCGCCCCTCGCGAGGCCGCCGGAAAGCGGACCCGGCAAGGGCACCGAAAAGCCGGCCCCCGCCTCACGCACGCAGGCGGCGCCCACCACCAGGACCAGGCCGGCCCGTCCCGGCCGCATGGCGCTGACGGCGGGCACGCTTCTGTCGGTCTTCTGGGTCGGGATCGCCTGCGCCTATGGGCTGGGTTTGTGGGGGCCGCAAGGCCTGATGCAACTGCCCCTTTCGGGCAAGGCCGCGCTGATCGCCGCCATCGCCATGCCGCCCATTTTCTTCATGGCGATTGCGGTCGCTCTGGCGCGCAGCATGGCGATGAGCGAGGCCGCCCGTCTGATGCTTGCGGCCAGCGATCGTCTTTTTGCCGCCGACGAGACCGCGGCCGACAATGCCGCGCGGCTGGCGCGGGTGGTGCGCCGGGAACTGGATGGTCTCAATACCGGCCTGGATGTCGCCTTCCAGCGCATGCGGACGCTGGAAGCGGTTCTGGAGAAACAGATCGCCACGCTGGACGATGCCGGCGCGCGCGCCCAGGTTCGCAGCGATACGATCGCGGCGCGTCTCAATCAGGAAAGCGCGCGCATCGAAAGCCTTGGCGATCAGTTGACGGACGCGGCCGGCCGCGCCGGCGAGACGGTGGCGGGCCGCACGGCCCAGATCCGCGCCATGATGGAATCCGCCGAAGGCACCCTGAAGATGGCAACCCAGATGCTGGACGTGCAGTCGGCCGGTTTCCGCGCCGCCGTCACCCAGGCATCCGAAGCGCCGCTGGAGGCGGCGAAATCACTGGAGGTCCAGGCGCGTGCCATCGAAAAGGTTGCCGACAGCGCCATGTCGCGGGCCGAATTCGTGCTGGCCCGTCATGAAAAGCACCGCGCCCAGATGGGCGAGCTGGTGGAACGGCTGAAGGCAGAGAGCGAAAGCTTTGAATCCATGCTTGGCCTGCAGGGCGCCCAGACCCTGATCGGGGAAAGCGCCGCGCAGGCCAAGCACGATGCGCGCCTTCTGGTGGGCGAAGCCATGGCTGAATGCGACCGCCTGCTGCGCAGTGCCGGCGAGATGAGCGCCGAGGCCGCCAAGATCCGCAGCCTCTTGTCCGAGACCACGCGCGAGGTGGAAAAGCATCTGACGCGCCTGCCTGGCCTTGCGCAGGAAGAAGCGCGGCGGGTGCGCCAGATCATGGCCAGTGAGACGCAGCAGATTCTCGACCTGTCCGCCCGCACCCTTTCCACCATGCACAGCCGCGCCACCGGCCGGCTGCCGCCGCCCGAGACAGCCGCGCCCGCAAAAGCTCCTGCCGAGCCGGAAAGCGAAGGGCTGAAGGGTCTGGCCCGCAAGCTCACGCGCCGCGCCCCTGCCGCGCCCAAGCCGGAAGGGAGCAGGCCGGAAGGCGGCAAGAGCTGGGAAATGAAAACCCTGCTGGCGGCGGTGGACGAAAGCAACCTGCAGATTCCGCAGGCGTCCAGTCGCACTGAGAAATCGGGTCTGGATACCGCCGCCACATTGGGCGCGCTGGAAGTGGCGCTGGCCGACATGGCGATCGATCTGTCGCCACTGGATCAGACCCAGCCGGGCGATGAGGACTGGAAGCGCTATCTGGCGGGCGACCGCGCGGTCTTCGCGCGGCGGCTGGCCGATGCCATCGACGGTTCGGCGGTCGATCGGATCGCCAACCTCTATCGCGACGACAGGCGGTTTCACGATGCCGCCGATGCCTATCT
>CAYFKU010000009.1:3139-3483 GCA_964343955.1 uncultured Rhizobium sp.
CGCGAAGGGGATGGCGGCGGGCTTCTGACGTCTACGCTTCTGTCTGCAGACACCGGCAAGGTCTATCTCGCCATCGCTTACGCGTTGGGGCGGCTGTAGCCATCTCCTCAAATACCAGGAGCGGGCGTCACACCCGTTTGAGCCGCGCGGCATAGAACCCGTCCATGCCGCCATTGTCTGACAGGTGACAGGGCAGGGTGCGAAGGTCGCCATCCGGCGTAAGCCATTCCATGTGACCGAACAGTTCGTCAGCCGTCACCGGCAGGCGCGCAAAATCCGCATGCGCCGACAGGAACGCGGCGACCTGCTCTTCGCCTTCCTCGCGCTCCAGCGAGCAGACGGCA
>CAYFKU010000009.1:3493-7165 GCA_964343955.1 uncultured Rhizobium sp.
AAAAACCAGCGTGCCGCCGGGCTCAACCATGGCGGCTGCGCTTTCCAGAATTTCGTAAGCGGCCGCAGCCGATACCGTCACATCCGCCGCGCCCTTGATCCAGGGCAGGTCGGGATGGCGGCGAATGGTTCCGGTGGCGCTGCATGGCGCATCCAGCAGCACCAGCGGCGCGATCATCGCCACATCGCGCACATCGCTTTCGATGATTTCGGCGGACAGTCTGGTGCGCGCCAGATTTTCCCGGATGCGCGCGGCACGGGTGGAATCGACCTCCACCGCCGTCACTTTTGCGCCGCGCGCCGCAAGCTGCATGGTCTTGCCGCCCGGCGCGGCGCAAAGGTCCAGCACCCGCTTGCCCGCGACATCGCCCAGAAGCAGCGCGGGTAGAGTGGCGGCGGCGTCCTGCACCCACCAATGGCCGTCCGCGAAGCCCGGCAGATCGTCCACCCGGCCTTCGCCGGAAAGACGGCGCACCGCGCCGAACAGGGCGGCGCTGTCGGGAAAGGTCTCGCCTTTCACGACAATATCCAGCGGAGCTTCACTGAGATGCGCGCGGGCAAGGGCGCGGGCGCCATCCTGGCCATACTGCGCGGTCCAGCGTTGCCACAGCCAATCCGGAGTCGAAAGCCGTTCGCGATCCAGCCCCGACAGCACGCTTTCGCCTTCGCGCGACACCCGCCGCAACACGGCGTTGATCAGCGGCTTGAAATGCACCGCCTTGGGGTCTTTGGCCGCAAGCTGGTTGGCGGCATCGACCGCCGCATGCGGTGGTACTTTCAGAACCAGCAATTCGCAGGCGCCCAGCAGCAGAATCTCGCTGGCTGCGCCCGCCTTGTGCGGCGCCAGCGGCTTGGCGACGAATTTGCGCAACAGCGCATCCAGCGCCCCCAGGTGACGAAGGGTCTGGCTGGCCAGCGCGCGGGCAAAGCCCGCATCGCGCGGCGCCAGCCCCTTCAACTGCTCAAGCTGAAAATCCAGCGGCTTGCGATTCTGCAGCACGCCGGACAGCATGGTCAGCGCCACGCGGCGTGCGGGCAGTCCAGCGGAATGGGTCTCGGTCATCGGGCCTGTTTAGAGCAAGCGCGCGCCTGGCCAAAGGCTCTTGCGGCCAGCGGTTCCAGCGGCATTATCGACGCCGCACGCATGGAAAGGCCCGCGATGACCGCATTCGATCTGACTGGAAAGATCGCCCTGGTGACCGGCGGCAATGGCGGCATCGGCCTGGGCATGGCCCGGGGTCTTGCAGAAGCCGGGGCCAGCGTGATGGTGGCGGGCCGCGATGCCGACAAGAACCGGCAGGCCGTCCAGGCGCTCGGCGGCAAGGCGACGGCGATTGCGGTGGACATGGCTGAAGACGGCGGGCCGGCGGCCGCGGTGGATGCGGCGGTCCGCACCTTCGGCCGGCTGGATATTCTGGTGAACAATGCCGGCATCAATATCCGCAAGCCCCCGCAGGATTACACGCTGGAGGAATGGCACCGCGTGCTGAACATCAACCTGACCAGCCTGTTCCTGTGTTGCCAGGCGGCCTATCCGCATCTGCGGCTGCGGGGCGGCAAGATCATCAATATCGGCTCGATGATGTCGATTTTTGGCGCGTCCTTCGCCGCGCCCTATGGCGCCAGCAAGGGCGGCGTGGTGCAGCTCACCAAGTCGCTCGCCGCGGCCTGGGCAAACGAGAATATCCAGGTCAATGCCGTCCTGCCGGGCTGGATCGATACCGAACTGACCAAGGGCGCGCGCGAACAGGTTTCAGGCCTGCACGAAAAAGTCTTGGCGCGCACGCCCGCAGGCCGCTGGGGCGTGCCCCAGGACATGGCCGGGATCGCGGTGTTCCTGGCCGCGCCGGCATCGGATTTCATCACCGGCACAGCGATCCCGGTTGATGGCGGATATGCGGCCCAGGGCTGATCAGCCCCAGGGTCCTTTCCTGACAGGCACCGGCTCGCCGCCCGCCATCGCCCGAAGGCGTTCGATGCGCAGCTCGGTCGGCGGATGCGTGGCGAACAGGCCCGACAGGCCGCCATGCAGCGGATTGACGATGAACATATGCGCCGTGGCGGGGTTGGCGTCGGCGGCATAATTCTCGGTGCGCTGCGCGGCGCGCTCGATCTGGGACAGGGCAGAGGCCAGCCACATCGGACGGCCGGTGATCTCGGCGCCCGCGCGGTCGGCTTCGAACTCGCGTGAACGCGAGATCGCGGCCTGGACCAGCATGGCGGCGACCGGCGCCATGATCATCACCAGGATCATGCCCACCATGCCCAGGGGATTTTCACGGTCGCGGTTGCCGCCCATGAAGAAGGCCATATTGGCCAGCATGCCGATGGCGCCCGCCATCACCGCCACGATAGTCATGGTCAGGGTGTCGCGATGCTTCACGTGCCCCAATTCATGGGCCAGGACGCCCGCCAGTTCTTCCTGGCTGCACTGTTCCATAAGGCCGGTGGTAACGCATACCGCGGCATGTTCCGGATTGCGGCCCGTGGCAAAGGCGTTTGGCTGCGGATTCTCGGTGATATAGACCTTGGGCATGGGCAGCTGGGCCTTTTCCGCCAGCCGCGCGACAAGATTGTAAAGCTGCGGCGCGCTCTGGGCGTCGATCTGGCGCGCGCCATACATGCTGAGCAGCACCTTGTCGGAATTCCAATAGGCGAACAGGTTGGTCGCGGCGGCAAAGGCAAAAGCCATCAGCATGCCGTTGGTGCCGCCGATCATGGCGCCGACCACCAGGAACAGGCCGGTCAGGGCCGCCATCAGCATGCCGGTGCGAAGCGTATTCATGGGTTCTCCTCAGGTGCCTTCCAGATGTAAGATCAGTCCATGAGCGATCAAGAACTCGACCCGGCCGTCGCCAGGCGCATCGCCGAAGCCGGCCAGCGCGCCAGTGCGGAAGCCGAAGCCCGCCGCGCCCGGGAACCTAAAGGCCAATTGCCGCCGGAATTGGGCGGACCCAAGGGTCCCGAACCGACCCGCTTCGGCGACTGGGAGCGCAAGGGCATCGCGGTGGACTTCTAAAAGGCCGCCTCTGCCATTTCCTCCAGCACCTGCCGCACCCCGGGCGGCCAGGCTTCGATATGGGCCATGAACTCCTCCGCCTCGCCGGCATAAAGCGCCCGCATGGCCTCCTCATACCCCGGCGCATTGCCCACCAGGGCGGTGGCAAGCCGGTAGATCGCATCCCTCCGCGCGCGGACCTGCCGCCGGGGATCCTTCATCGCCTCTTCCACCAGCTTGCGCAGGGCAACAGACGCGCCGCCTGGCTGGCTTGCCAGCCAGTCCCAGTGACGGGGCAGAAGCGTGACCTCCCTGGGGGTGACCCCCAGCTTCGGCCGGCCCGGGCGGGGCGCCTCAGTCCCCGGCGGAAACCGGGGATCGATGTCCACGACCCGCCCGGTTTCCCGGTCAAAGACCAGGGCATCGGGCGCGGCCCGGCTGGCCGCCCAGGCTTCCGCCAGGCTGCCGCTGCCCAGATGGGAAAAGCCGGAAAAGACCGAATAAAGCATTCCGGTTTATTATCCGGGCAAAATATGCAAGTCAATAATACCCGGATAATATTATGTGGTCACGGCATCTTGATGCCATGGCCTTTCGGGTTCATGTATGGGGTGCCGAATAACCGAGTAAATCCCTCATGTTTATCCAGACCGAGTCCACCCCCAACCCCAACAC
>CAYFKU010000009.1:7175-15402 GCA_964343955.1 uncultured Rhizobium sp.
CCCCAACACCCTCAAATTCCTCCCCGGCCGGGAGGTTATGGGTAAAGGCAAGGTCGCCGACTTTCCCAGCGCCGACAGCGCCAGCCGCTCACCCTTGGCCAGGGCCCTCTTTGCCCTGCCGGACGTCGCCCGGGTTTTCTTCGGTTCGGACTTCATCTCGGTCACCAAGCGCGACGGCGAATGGAAGCATCTGAAACCGGCCATCCTGGGCGCGGTGATGGAGCATTTCACGCAAGGCCTGCCGCTGATCGAAGGCACGTCCGGAGAGCGCGACGAGGAAAGCTTCAGCGAGGAAGATGCCGAGGTGGTCGAGCAGATCAAGGAACTGATCGAAACCCGCGTGCGGCCCGCCGTGGCGCAGGATGGCGGCGACATCATCTTCCGGGGCTTCGACGGATCGTCGGGCGTCGTCTCGCTGCATCTGCAGGGTTCCTGCGCCGGCTGTCCTTCTTCGACCATGACGCTGAAGAACGGCATCGAGAATATGCTGCGCCATTATGTGCCGGAAGTGACCGCGGTCGAAGCGGTGTGATAGCTTCGGCAGATGTCTGATACCGAACTGGGCGCCGAGCCTTATCTCGCAGAACCCGATCATGCCGTCGCCGATGCGGCGCTGGATACGATCTTTCGCAATGCGCGCACCTTGCGCCGGTGGCAGGACAAGCCGGTCTCGGCGGCGCTGCTGATGGCCATCTATGACCTGGCGCGCCTAGGTCCCACCGAATCCAATATCACGCCCGCGCGCTTTCACTTCGTGGTGTCGAAGGAGGCCAAGGCGCGTCTGGAGCCGTTGCTGGATGAAGGCAACCGCCAGCAGACCATGGCGGCGCCCGCCACCGCCATTGTCGGTTACGATCTGGATTTCCCGCGCTCCCTTCCCAAACTGGCCCCAAGAGCCGCGGAGAATCTTTCCCAGGCGCTGGCCACCGACCCCGAAAGGACAAGGCTGATGGCCACGCGCAGCACGGGCCTGCAGGGCGGCTATTTCATGGTCGCGGCGCGGGCGCTGGGACTGGATTGCGGCCCCATGTCCGGCTTCGACCGCGAAGGCGTGGACCGGACATTCTTTGCGGGCACCGCGATCAAGTCCTATTTTCTCTGCAATCTCGGCTATGGCGATCGTGAAGGCCTGCGCCCGCGCGCGGCCCGTCTTGGCTTCGACGAAGCCTGCAAGATCCTGTGATACTGGCGGTCGATACGGCCCTGGGCGCCTGTTCCGTCGCGCTGTATGACGGCCATGCGGTGCGCGCGCATATCTGCGAGCCGATGGATCGCGGGCATGCCGAACGCCTCGCGCCCATGGTGGATGAGGCGATGCGCCAGGCCGATATGCCCTTCGCCGCGCTGGATCGCCTGGCTGTCACCACCGGCCCCGGCACCTTCACGGGCCAGCGCGTGGGCCTGGCCTTCATGCGCGGCCTGCGTTTGGCCCTGCATGTCCCATTGACCGGCGTGACCACGCTGGACGCCATGGCAATGGCGGCCATGGCGGAAACCGGCATGCCAAGGGCCGCCGCGATCCACGATGCGCGCCGTGACGAAGCCTATCTGCTGCTCCGCGACGGCGAGCATGTCCATCTGCCGCCCGCGGTCGTGCCTTTTCGCGAGGCGATCGCGCGCATCGCCGATTTCGGGCCCTGTGCGCTTGCCGGCACCGGTGCGGCGGCCGTCCATCAGGCTCTGGGCGATCATGCGCTATCTGCCGTCCGGCAACCCGATGCGCGTTGGGTTGCCCGCCTGGCATTGACGCTGCCTGTGACGGACGATGCACCCGGCCCGCTTTATCTGCGCGCCCCGGATGCAAAACTGCCCGGCGGAAAAACACTTGTTTGAGATAGCGCCCTTCGATCCCACCGCCGATGCCGCTCCACTGGCCGCCCTGCATGCGGCCTGTTTCGACCAGCCCTGGGATGCGGCCTCCATGCGCAACCTGTTGTGTGCATCCGGCGCCTTTGCCTTTCACCATCCCGATGGCTTTGTTCTGGCGCGGGTCGCCGGCGGCGAAGCAGAGATATTGACCCTTGCGGTGGCGCCCAAGGCCCGCGGCAAGGGATTGGGCCGCGCGCTTCTTTGCGAGGCAATCGCAAAAGCCGGAGAGGCAGGCGCCGATGCCATGTTCCTGGAAGTGGGCCGCGACAATCCGGCCGCGCTGGCGCTCTATCGCGGACTGGGATTCACCGATGTGGGATTGCGCAAGGCCTATTATCGGGGCGGGGACGCGCTGGTTCTCAGGCTTTCGCTGCCCGCCGATTTGGCTTAACGTGACGCATTCTCATTAGGACGGAGACGAAGCGTGACGCGGATCGAAAAAGCCTGCGTCGATAAGGGCCTCAGAATGACGGACCAGCGCCGGGTGATCGCGCGCGTCCTTTCTGACGCGGCCGACCATCCGGACGCCGAGGAACTGTACCGCCGGGCCTCCGCGATCGATCCGCATATTTCCATCGCCACCGTCTATCGCACCGTCAAGCTGTTCGAGGATGCGGGCATTCTGGAACGTCATGACTTCCGCGACGGACGCTCCCGCTACGAGGAAGTGCCGGAATCCCATCACGATCACCTGATCGATGTGGCCACGGGCAGCGTGATCGAGTTCCGCAACGAGGATATCGAAAAGCTGCAGCGGCGCGTCGCCGAAGAGCTGGGCTTCGAGCTGATCGACCACCGCCTCGAACTCTATGGCGTACCCAAGGGGCGCAAGCCCCAATCGTGACGTGAACCCGTCCCCAGGTCCGCTGGCACGTCTGCGCGCGGCTTTCATCATCGGCATTTTTCTGGCGATCACGCTGGCGGCCATGCCGGTGCAGTGGCTGCTGCTCAAGCTCGATCTGGCCGAAGCCCGCCAGTTCCCCGGCCGCTATCACCGGCTCGTCTGCGCCCTTTTCGGCATTCGCCTGCACATCGTCGGCGCCCCCGTGCGCGGCCAGGGCGTTCTGCTGGTGGCCAATCACACAAGCTGGGCGGATATCCTGATCTTTTCCGCCGCCACGCCCCTGTCATTTGTGTCCAAGGCGGAAGTGGCGCGCTGGCCCTTCTTCGGAACCCTCGCGCGGCTCCAGCGCACTGTCTTTGTCGAACGCGAGCGCCGCAGCGCCACCGGCGAAGTCCGTGACGTGATCCGCGAACGGCTGATGGCCGGCGAAACGCTGATGCTGTTCCCAGAAGGAACCAGCCATGACGGCAACCGCGTTCTGCCGTTCAAAAGCGCGCTTCTGGGCGCCGCCGAAGCGGTGCTCGCCAATGGCCGTCATGTGGCGGTGCAGCCTGTCTCGGCGGCATTTACCAGTCTGCATGGCGTGCCGATGGGCCGCGAGAACCGGCCCCTGTTCGCCTGGTACGGCGACATGGAGATGGTGCCGCATCTGTGGGAGGCGTTGCTGGCCGGCCCGATCGAAGTGGTGATCCAGTTCCATCCGCCTTTCAGCCTGGACGATATGGACCGCAAGACCCTGGCGATCCGGGCCCGGCACGTCATTCAGGCCGGCGTGTCCGAAGCCTTGCAGGGCCGCGCTGCGCTTGACCTTGTCACGGCGGGGGCCCGATAACCGGGCGCGTCAGCGCCAGGCGCGGACCAAAGGATCCATGAAAAAGCTTTTCGTCAAAACCTATGGCTGCCAGATGAATGCCTATGACTCCGCCCGCATGGCGGATCTGCTGGCGCCGCTGGGTTATGCCGCGGCGGATGCGCCGGACGGGGCCGATCTGGTGATCCTCAACACCTGTCATATTCGCGAAAAGGCCGCCGAAAAAGTCTATTCCGAACTGGGCCGCCTCAAAGAGCTGAAGTCGGAAAAGGCGACTTACGGCGGCCAGATGCTGCTGGCGGTGGCGGGATGCGTCGCCCAGGCCGAAGGCGATGAGATCGTTGCCCGGGCGCCGGTGGTGGATCTTGTGGTGGGGCCGCAATCCTATCACCGCCTGCCGGAAATGATCGCGCGGCAGGCGCGCCGCAAGGGCCATGTGCTGGAAACGGACTTTCCCGCGCTCGAGAAGTTCGATGCCTTGCCGGCGCCCGCCGCAGCCGGTGTCAGCGCCTTCCTGACCGTGCAGGAAGGCTGTGACAAATTCTGCACCTTTTGCGTGGTGCCCTATACGCGTGGCGCCGAACAGTCGCGCAATCCGCAGGCCGTTCTTCGCGAGGCGCGCCAGCTTGTCGAAAAAGGCGCGCGCGAACTGGTCCTGCTGGGCCAGAATGTGAACGCCTATGCCGGCCCGGTTTCGGATGATGAAAGCTGGTCGCTGGCCAGACTGTGCGCGGCGCTGGCCGAGATCGAGGGGCTGGAGCGCATCCGCTACACCACAAGCCATCCCCGCGACATGGCCGATGACCTGATCGCGGCGCATCGCGACAATGGCAAGCTGATGCCTTATCTGCACCTGCCGGTGCAATCGGGCTCCGACGCCGTTCTGGAAGCGATGAACCGCCAGCACAGGGGCGATGACTATCGCCGTCTGGTGGAGCGCATACGCGCCGCCCGGCCCGATATCGCGCTCACCTCGGACTTCATTGTCGGCTTTCCCGGCGAAAGCGATGCCGATTTCCAGGATACGCTTCGGCTGGTGCGCGATATCGGCTATGCCACCGCCTTCTCTTTCAAATATTCCAAACGGCCCGGCACTCCGGCCTCCACCCTGCGCAAGCAGATTCCGGAAGACGTGAAAACCGCGCGGCTGAACGAATTGCAGAAACTGCTGCTGGCCCAGCAATATGCCTTTGACGATTCCCAGATCGGCAAGACGCTGCCGGTTCTATTCGAGAAGAAGGCGCGGGGCGCCAGCCAGCTCATGGGCCGCACGCCGTTCCTGCAGCCGGTGCATGTAGAGGCCGACAGCGCATGGATCGGCCGCGTGGCCCAGGTGAAGATCACCCACCGCACCGCCAACAGCCTGCATGGAGTCCAGGTTTGAGCGCGCGGAAAAATGCGCTGACCCTGGAATTTCCGGACAATGCGCTGGTGGCCGCGCTCTCCGGGCCGCATGCCAAGCATCTGGCGCGGATCGAACAGAAGCTGGAAGCCGGAATCGACATGCGGGGCAACCTGCTGGCGATCACCGGCAAGGAGCGCGAACGGGCAGCCTCGATCATGCGGGCCCTTTATGCGCGGCTGGAAGCGGGTGAAAGCATCACGCTGGCGGAGGTGGATGCCGAGATCCGCTTCACCGCGGGCAATGTGAATGCTCCCGGCGCCATCAAGACGGCGTCATCGCGGGCGGTGCGGCCGCGTTCGCCGGCGCAGAGCCTTTATCTCGACATGATGCGCCAGTGTCCCCTGGTTTTCGGCATCGGCCCGGCCGGCACCGGCAAAACCTATCTGGCCGCCGCCTTTGCCGCCCATATGCTGCATGAAAGGCGGGTGGACCGGCTGATCCTGTCGCGTCCGGCGCTGGAGGCGGGCGAAAGACTGGGCTTCCTGCCGGGCGACCTGAAAGAGAAGATCGATCCCTATCTGCGGCCGCTCTATGACGCGCTGTTCGATGTGCTGGGCGATGCGGCGGGGCGCCTGATGGAGCAGGGGGTGATCGAGGTCGCGCCGCTCGCCTTCATGCGCGGGCGCACCCTCAGCCGCGCCTTTGTCATTCTGGACGAGGCCCAGAACACCACCCAGGCCCAGATGAAGATGGCGCTGACCCGGCTGGGCGAAGACAGTCACATGGTGGTCACGGGCGACCCCTCCCAAAGCGACCTGCCGGGCGGGGCGGCGCTGGGCCTGAACGAGGCGCTGGCCATCCTGGAGGGCGTGGAGGGGGTTGGCGTGGCGCGATTTGCGGAAAAGGACGTGGTGCGCCATCCGCTCGTTGCCCGTATTGTGGCCGCCTATAATCGTCAGAACAAATAGCAGATACTGTCGAATCATGAGCGGGATTGCCCTGCTGATCGAAGACCCCAACTGGCGCAGCCATCGCGGCCTGGCGGCGCGGCTCTCCACGGCCGCCGAACTGGCGCGCAAGTCGGTCCGCCTGAAGGGCGATTTCACGATTCTGCTGGCAAGCGACCGCAAGCTGCGCGCGCTCAACCACGAATTCCGGGGCAAGGAAAAACCGACCAATGTCCTGTCCTTTCCGGGACTGGGCGGCTATGCCGGCGATATCGCGCTGGCCTATGGGGTGACCAGAAAGGAAGCGAAGGCGGCCGGCAAAAGCCTGGCCGCTCACGCCACCCATCTGGTGGTGCATGGGGTTCTGCATCTGGCGGGCCATGACCATGAAAAACCGAAAGAGGCGCGGGCGATGGAGTCGCTGGAAGTGAAGATCCTGGGGCGGCTGGGGATAGACGATCCCTATGCCGTGCCGGCGCCATGAGCGAGAATCCCCTCAAGCGTCTCCTGCAGATGGTCACCGGCCAGGACCGGGACGCCGCCGCCATGCGCGAAAGCCTGGAGGAGGTGATCGAGGAAAGCGAACGGGAGTCGCCGGCCCTTTCGGCCCAGGAACGGGTGATGCTTGGCAATCTGCTGCGCTTCGGGGAATTGAAGCTGCGCGATGTGATGGTGCCGCGCGCCGAGATCGTGGCCGTGGACGAAAGCACCGGCCTTGCCGATCTGCTCAAGCTGTTCCGCGAAGCCCAGCATTCACGCCTTCCCATGTTCCGCGAAACCCTGGACGATCCGACCGGCCTGATCCATGTAAAGGATGTGCTGGGCTTGATGCAGCCGGAAGCGGACGGGGCCTATTGCCTTTCCCCCACCGCCCAGATCAAGGCGTTGCGCCGCCCCATTCTGTTCGCGCCGCCATCCATGCGCGCGCTCGATCTTTTGCTGAAGATGCAGGCAACCCATACGCATCTGGCGCTGGTGATCGATGAATATGGCGGCACCGATGGCCTGGTCTCCATCGAGGACATCATCGAAGAGATCGTCGGCGATATTTCCGACGAGCATGACGAGGAAGCCGAAGCGCTGAAGCCGGACGGCGATGGCTATATCGCCGATGCGCGGATGGACCTGGATGACTTCAAGGCCGGCAGCGGGCATGACTTCCTGGCCCATGGCGGCGAGGAAGATGCCGAGCCCGACATAGACAGTCTGGGCGGCCTGGTTGTTTCCCTGCTTGGCCGCGTGCCGCAGCGGGGCGAGATTGTCGCCCACCCCGACGGCAGCGAATTCCAGGTGCTGGAAGCTGATCCCCGCCGGATACGCAAATTGCGAATCCGGCTGCCGCAAAAATCCAGCACCGACATGCAGAAATGAATTTTCTGCGCGGGTTGGAACATCGCCTGCGGGGCCTGACGGGTTGGCGGCGGCTGCTTGTCGCATTCGCCTGTGGCGCCGCATCGGCTTTGGGTTTCGCGCTGGTGGAATTTTTTCCGGCCATGCTGCTGGCCTATGGCGCGCTGGTGCTGCTGCTGGACGGCGCCGACCGGGGGCCGCGTGCGCTCCGGCGGGCGGCTGCGATCGGCTGGGCCTTTTTCTTCGGCCAGTTCCTGATCGGCCTGCACTGGATCGTCTATCCCTTCATGGTCGATCCCGACAACCATCTCTGGCAGATGCCGCTCGCCATTTTCCTGCCGGCGGGCCTGGGTCTTTTCGGGGCACTGGCCGCAAGTGCCGCGATCCATTTCTGGCAGGACGGCCCAGTGCGCATCGTCCTTTTCGCCGTCTGCTTCACCGCCGCCGAATGGCTGCGCGGCCATGTCCTCACCGGTTTTCCCTGGAATCTTTCCGCCTATGGCTGGGGCGCTTCCCTGGCGGTCCTCCAGTCGGCCAGCCTGGTGGGCGCCTATGGCCTTTCCTTTCTGACGCTGCTGTTCGGCGCGTCGCTGGCGGAATGGGCCAATGGACGCTGGCGTCTGCCCGCAGCGATGCTGCTCCTGTTTGGCGGTCTGTGGGGATACGGCGCCTGGCGGCTTGCAGCCTCGCCCATCGCCGATGTGCAGGGCGTCTCACTGCGGCTGGTGCAGCCCAATATTCCGCAGCCGGAAAAATATGCCTCGCATCTGCTGCTGCGAAACTGGCAGCGGCTGGTGGATCTCAGCGCGGCGCCTGGCCGGCCGACCCATATCATCTGGCCCGAAGCGGCCACCGGCTTTCCCGTTGCGCGTTCGGCGGGCGCTCTGGACCAGATCGGTCTTTTCACCGCCCGCGGACAGACGCTGATCACCGGATCGGATCGCGTTTTGCGCGAATCCGGACGGGTGGTCGCCTATAACAGCCTTTATCTCTTCGGGCCCGGCGGTGCGCTGCCGCTTGTCTATGACAAGTTTCATCTGGTGCCGTTCGGCGAATATGTC
>CAYFKU010000009.1:15412-54082 GCA_964343955.1 uncultured Rhizobium sp.
TCCCATTCGCGCGGCTTCTGAACCGGCTGGGCATTTCGCAGCTCACGGTCGGCGAGGGCTTTTCCACCGGCGATCATCCGCATCTGCTGCCGGTGCCCGGCGCCCCCGCCATGTCCCCTCTGATCTGTTACGAGGTGATCTTCCCGCATGCGGTCACAGACCCTGCGGCGCCGCGTCCCGGCTGGATGGTGAACATCACCGATGACGGCTGGTTTGGCCCCTGGGCCGGTCCGCGCCAGCATCTGCTGATTGCCCAGGTCCGGGCCATCGAGGAGGGGCTGCCCATCGCGCGCGCCGCCAATACCGGCATCAGCGCCGTAATTGACGGAAACGGCCGTTTGCGGGGCCAACTGGGGCTCGGTCGGATGGGGTTTGTGGACGCGGCCCTGCCCCAAAGCCTGCCAAAAACGCCCTATACCCGGCTTGGGGATGCTGCTGTCTTCATTCTCATAATTAACGCCTTTCTGCTCGGCCTCTGGCTAAGACGCTGGAAAAACTGAACAGGTGCCTGCATTTATCTGTTTGACAGGGCCCGCAGATGGGGCAAGTTCCGGCATTGAAAAAATGAGCGACATGCCAAAAAAGCAAGCCAATCCCATCGACATTCAGGTCGGAAATCGCGTGCGCATCCGGCGCATGTTGATTGGCATGAGTCAGGAGCGGCTTGGCGATCTTCTGGGCCTTACATTCCAGCAGGTCCAGAAGTACGAGAAGGGCGTCAATCGCATCGGTGCCGGCCGCCTTTTCGAGGTGGCCCGCATCCTGAACGTGCCGGTCGATTTCTTCTATGACGGCGTGGCCGAGGCGTCCGGTGTAAACATTTCCGAGGCGGCGCCTCCGGTGATGGAGTTCGTCTCCAGCGGCGAGGGGCTGCAGCTCGCCCTGGCTTTCATGAAGATCCGCGACGCCAAGGTTCGCAAGCGCGTGCTGGACCTGGTCAAAAGCCTGGCCGAAGAAGAAGAGCAAAAAGCCTAGTCGCCTTTTCCTCAGTCTGTTGGGTACTCAGCCCTTGGGGCGAGATGCCTTTTCTTCCAGTCCCGATTGGCCTTCCCGCGCGGACAGCACGGCATAGACCTCGTCTGGCGTGATGCCGCTGGCCGCCCAAACCACCAGCAGATGGTAGAGCAGGTCTGCGGATTCCTTCGCCAGTTCGGTCTTGTGGCCGCCCACGGCGGCGATCACGGTCTCGGTCGCTTCCTCGCCCAATTTCTTGGCGCACTTTTCCACGCCCTCCGCCAGCAGCTTGGCTGTGTAAGAGCTTTTGGGGTCCGCGCCCTTGCGGGACGCAATGGTGGCGAACAGCCGGTCGATGCCGTTGGACATGCGGCGTCCTTAGCACAGGGCGCGGCTAAAGCCCAATTCGGGCGCGGATATCGGCGGGCGTCAGCCCTTCTTCTCGCAGCGACTGCAGGCTGACGGCTCCGTCGCGCTTGGAAAATTTCCGCCCCTCGGCGTCCAGCACCAGCGGATGATGGGCATAGGCCGGTTCGGGCAGCTTCAGCAGCGCCTGCAGCAGGCGCTGGATATGGGTGGCGGACAAGAGATCCTCGCCACGCGTGACCAGGCTGACATGCTGGTAGGCATCATCGACCACCACCGCCAAATGGTAGGAGGTGGGCATGTCCTTGCGGGCGACAACGATGTCGCCAAAACGCAACGGATCGACGGGATAGCGGTGGCCGTGTTCGCTGAAGCTCAACGGGCCCGCCAGCGCCGCGGCCTTGGCGACGTCCAGCCGCAGGGCATGGTTTTCGCCCGCCTCGATGCGCGCGCGCGCTTCTTCGGGCGGCAGTGTGTGGCAGGTGCGCGGATAAAGCGGCCCTTCCGGTCCCGGGCCTGACTGGCCCCAATTGGCAAAATGCTGCGCCTCCCCGGCGCGCGCGATCTCGGCGGCGATTTCGGCGCGGGTGCAAAAACAGGGATAGACCAGGCCGCGCGCCTTCAGGTTCGCAAGCGCTTCGGCATAGGCGCCCATGCGGCTGGATTGGCGCAGGGCCGGTTCATCCCAGGACAGGCCCAGCCATTTGAGATCGTAAAAAATCGCCTGGATGAATTTGTCGCGGCTGCGGCCCTTATCGATATCCTCGATGCGCAGCAGGAAATCGTCACCGCTTTCATAGGCCATGATGGCGGCATAGGCATGGCCCAGATGCAGCAGGCCGGTTGGACTGGGTGCAAACCTTGTTACAATCATGGGGTCAATCTAACGCATCGGCACCGACATGGCACTTTCAGGACCCACCATCGCACCGGCCCGCGGCAAGCCCACGCATCTGGTCGTGCTGGTGCACGGCTATGGCGCCGACGGCCAGGACCTGATCGGCCTGGCGCAGCATTGGCAGCAATTGCTTCCGACAGTGGCTTTCGCGGCGCCCAATGCTCCGGCCCGGATTCCGGGCGGGCCCGGCTATCAATGGTTTCCCATTTCCCGCATCGATCCGCATGAAATGCAGAAGGGCGTGGAAGGCGCGGCCCCGGCGTTGGATGCCTATCTGGATGCCGAGCTGGCGCGTCTCGACCTGCCGCCCGAAAATCTGGCGCTGGCAGGTTTCAGCCAGGGCACCATGCTGTCCCTGCATCTGGGTCTGCGGCGCAAGGTAAAGCCCGCCGCCATTGTGGGATTTTCGGGCTTGCTGCCGGGGCCGGTTCCGGCCGGCGAAATTCCGCCCATTCTGCTGACCCATGGCGACAGCGATCAGGTGATCCCGCCCCAGGCCATGTTCCTGGCGGCCAGCCAGTTGGGCCGGGCCGGCGCGGCCGTGCAATGGCATCTGGCGCCCGGCATGGGCCATGGGATCGACCCGGAAGGGCTGATGATGGCGGGCGGGTTTCTGGCCATGGCCTTTCGCGGACTGTTGAAAAGTCAGGGCGAAGTGGGCTGCGCCTGCAAAGTGTCATGACGAATCGGCTAGAGTCTTGAGCAGGCGAGGGCTGTGGTCATAGACTCAGCCCCGTTTGTTAGGCGACCCATGAATGGGTGAAAGGGGTGCGGTCTTCAGTCATCCGGCCATAACAGGATTTGTCCCGTGCTAGCAGCGGCGGCGCTCTCCCGGCCGGCTGTTTCCGGCCATTGTCCGGCCCTGGTGCTGAACGCCGATCATCGCCCCCTGAGCTATTACCCCCTTTCGCTCTGGTCCTGGCAGGACACGATAAAGGCGGTGTTCCTGGATCGGGTTGTCATCCTGGAAGAATATGACCGGGTGGTGCGTTCGGCGCGCTTCGAAATGAAGCTGCCCTCGGTGGTGTCCCTCAAGACCTATATCAAGCCGGCGCGACGTCCCGCTTTCACCCGCTTCAATGTTTTCCTGCGCGACGAATTCGAATGCCAGTATTGCGGCGATCCCAACGACCTGACGTTCGACCATGTGATCCCGCGCAGCAAGGGCGGCCGCACCACCTGGGAAAATGTCGTCACCGCCTGCAGCCCCTGCAACCTGACCAAGGGCGGGCGCATGCCCAACCAGGCCAAGATGCATCCGCGCATCAAGCCGCATCAGCCGACGGTGATCGAGCTGCGCGAGCATGGCCGCCGGTTCCCCCCCAATTATCTGCATGAGAGCTGGGCGGACTATCTCTATTGGGATTCCGAACTGGAGCCTTGATGCGACTGCCGTTCCCGCGAAAGCTGCGCGACAGCGTCAGATGCGCTCCGACAGCCTGATCGCCAGCCGGCAGCCGGCCTTGATCGTCTCACTCAGCAGCTTGTAGCCCGGCGCCTCTTCGGCGCCCTGCTTCAATGCTTCGTCGCGATGCGCCGCTTCGTCGGCGCGGAAATCCGCGACCGTGGCTTTCAGGCTTTCGTCCTTGCCTTCAAGCGCCGCGATCTGCGCCGCATAATGCTCGTCGATCACTTCTTCCACCGCGGCGGTGCAGGCGAAGGCGGCCTTATCGCCCATCGCGGCGGTGGCGGCGCCCAGCGCGAAACCGGCGATGCGCCAGACCGGCTCCAGCGCGGTGGGCCGCACCCGGCGCTCATTCACCAGCCGGTCAAAGGCGGCCAGATGGCGCTGTTCCTGGTCGGCCATATGCTGAATGGTCTCGACCTTGCTGCTGCCCCGGCGCTTCAGCACCGCAAGCTGGCCCTCATAGATGCGCACTGCGCCATATTCGCCGGCATGATCGACGCGGATCATGGCTTCGATATCGGCGGTCGAACCTGGCGCGACCGGCTTGGGTTTACGCGGCATGCTTGCGGCTCATCAAAAATGCGCCCGTGGCGGCCATCCCGAGCGAGAAGATCGTATTATAAGCGGCCAGCGACAGGCCGAACAGGCTCCAGGTCACGGCATTGCAACTGACTTGCGGCTCGGGCGCCGCCGAGCCCATGACATAGGCATGCGCCACACTGCAGGGCGGCATCGGCACCAGGCCAAGCTGCAAGGCGGTCTGATAGGCGCCCACCAGTCCTGAAACAGCCAGCATCGCAAGCGTAACCATCGCCATGTGCCGCACATCGCCTTTTATCGCGGCGAATCCGGCCAGCAGCAGCGCCGCGCCCGCGATATACACTGTCATCTCGGCCGGCTTTGCGACCAGAACGCCGATCAGGGTGGTCAGCAGAATGACAGGCACGGTCAGGACGCGTTTATCGCCTCGCCACAAAATTGTTCCGCCGAAGCCGATAGCGGCAGCCGCGATATGCGGCCAGCGTTGCCAGTGACAAATTTCACAGGGCGGCAGATGCGCAAGATATTGAAAGCCCAATGCACCAAGCAGCAACGAAAGTGCTCCGGCGCCGGCCATCATCGCAATTCGATCATCACGAATCATGACGGGATAAAAACCTTGGGTGTGTTGCACGAGCTGGGATAGAATTATCGCCTATCCCCGCGTCACAGGCAAATTTGTGTTATTTCGTAAAAAGCCTTCTCCTCGTCGTGAGCTTCTCAAGATCGACGGGCAAGTGCTGGAAGTGAAGGTTCGTCTCAATCCGCGGGCGCGGCGGATGATTGTGAAGGTCAATCCCGCCACCGGTGAAGTGTGCATCACCGTGCGGTCGCAGCGCGCCCTTCCCGCGGCGCTGGATTTTGCCCGCGGTGAAAAGGACTGGATATCCCGCCAGCTCGCCAAGGTGCCCAAGCCCATGCCGCTGGCGCCCGGCGCCATGGTGCCGCTGCGGGGCGTGCCGCATGAAATCCGCGCCGCAGCCAGGGGCCCGGCGCCGGTCTGGTGCGCCGATGGGGTGATCTGGGTTCGCGGCGAAGCGGCGCATGTCCCGCGCCGGGTGCTGGATTTCCTCAAACGGGAAGCGCGCAAGCTGTTCGAGGCCCGCGCTCTTAGCCATGGCGAAAGGCTGGGCGTGAAGCCGGCCCGCATCACGGTGCGCGACACAAGCAGCCGCTGGGGCTCCTGTTCCTCGGCCCGCTCGCTGAGTTTTTCCTGGCGGCTCATCCTCACGCCGGATTTCGTGCTGGATTATGTGGTCGCCCATGAAGTCGCCCATATCCGCCAGATGAATCACAGCCCGCGTTTCTGGGCGGAAGTGCAGAAGCTGGTGCCCGACATCGCCGCGCCCCAGCGCTGGCTCAAGGCGCATGGCCGCGACCTCCAGCGTTACGGGCTTGGCTAGCTGCCCCCCATCCGTCGCGGCTGAGGCGCTGCTGGCCGCGGCGCCCGGGTCAGTCAGGTCCCGCCGAACAGGCCGTTGAGCAGCCGCTCAAACGTATCCGGCTGCGGCTTCTGCTCCGGCTGTGTCTCCCACCGTGCCTGCACCTCTGGCGTCGGCTGATCCGTCGGCTGATCGGCCTGTGCCACCAGCATCGAACCGGCCAGCGGCCGCACCGGCAGGCCCTCTTCGGCCTCGGTCATGAAGGCGCGGAACAGGCGTGCCGGCACTGTTCCGCCGGTGGCTTTCAGCATGGGGCTGTTGTCGTCATTGCCGACCCAGACACCGCAGACCAGATCGGCGGTGAAACCGACAAACCAGGCGTCGTGAAAATCCTGGGTGGTGCCGGTCTTGCCGGCGGTGGGCCGTTCCTCCAGCCGGGCGGCCTTGCCCGTGCCGGTCTCGGTGACCTGGCTCATCAGCCGGATCATCTGGCTTTCGTCATCCGGGGCCACGATCGCGCCGATCTCGCTGGGCTTGTGCGCATAAAGCAGCTTGCCGCCGCGCGTGCGTACCCGCATGACGGCAAAGGGTGTCACGCCATTGCCGCCATTGGCAAAGCTGGCATAGGCGCCGGTCAGTTCCAGCGGCGTCACGCCCGATGTCCCCAGCGCCAGCGAGGACACTTCCAGTAGCGGTGACGTGATCCCCAGGCGCCGGGCGGTGCGGGCCACCGCTTTGGGGCCGACTTCGGCGGTAAGCTGGGCCGCAACCGAATTGGACGATTGGGCGAAAGCCTCGATCAGCGGCATCTGGCCCTTGAAGCGGCCCTCGTAATTTGTGGGCTGCCAGCCGCGGATATTCACCGGGCCATCATTGACGATCTCATCCGGGCGATGGCCATGCTCCAGCGCGGTCAGATAGACGAAGGGCTTGAAGGCGCTGCCCGGCTGGCGCACCGCGTCGGTGGCGCGGTTGAAGCCCGACATGTCATAGCGCCGCCCGCCGACCATGGCGCGGATGGCGCCGTCCGGGGTCATGGCGACCAGGGCTGCCTGATGGGCGCGATAATGTTCGCCATCCAGCGCAAGCGCATTGGCCACCGCCCGCTCCGCCAGGGTCTGGATCCGAAGGTCGAAGCTGGTTTCCACGATCACCGGCTCGGACGACGGTGCGACAATCTCGTTCAGATGCGCCACTACCCAGTCGGTGAACCAGCCCGAACCCGGCGTTCCATTGGCGCGCACGATGCGCGGGCGGGTCGCCCCCGCCATGGCGCGCGTTTCCTGGTCGATGAAGCCGGAATCGGCCATGGCTTTCAGAACCAGTTGCGCGCGCTGGAGGCCGGCGTCGGAATCGGACAGCGGATTGTAGCGCGCCGGCGCCTTGACGCTGCCGGCGATCATCGCCGCTTCGGTCAGGTTCAGTTCGGCGGCGTGCTTGCCGAAGAATTTCTGGGCCGCAGCTTCGATGCCATAGACACCGGCGCCGAAATAAACGCGGTTCAGATACAGGGTCAGGATCTGGTTCTTGCTGTAGCGCTGCTCCAGATACACCGCCAGCGCCGCTTCCTGCATCTTGCGGTCGAAGGTGCGGCCGGGGCTGAGAAAGAGATTCTTGGCCAGTTGCTGGGTCAGGGTCGAGCCGCCCTGCACCACATGGCCGGTCAGCATGTTCTGAAAGGCGGCGCGCGCCAGGCCGACGGGATCGATTCCCAGATGCGAGCGGAAGCGCCGGTCCTCGATGGCGATGAAGGCATTGGGAACATAGTCGGGCAGATCCTCGGCCCGCACCATCTGGCCCTGGGTCAGGCCGCGGCGCGCGATCTGCCGCCCATGGGCGTCCAGAATGGTGATGTCCTGCGACGGACCGGCAACCATCAGGTTGCCGACATCCGGCAGGGACGACAGGAAGCGCGAAAAGAAGATGCCGCCGAAGATGACGCCCCAGCCCACCAGCATCAGCAGCACATAGGGCCAGGTGGCGCGCGGCCGTTGGGCAGGTTGGGACTCCACGGCCATGGGCGCGCGCGCAGCCGGCGCGCGGCCGCGCTTGCGCGGTTCCTTGCCCGGCGCGGCGTCCGGCGCGGCCGGCCTGGAAGTCCGCTTTTTCGCCATGGCCTGTTCTAGGTAGGGAAGTGTTAACGGTGCTTGAACGAATGGTTAATTTTCGTGGCTTCGCGCCGTTAACCCGGGCGCCTTGCGGCGCGCCCGCCGATCAGGCGCAGAGGCGATAACCCCCGCCTTCGGTCAGCAGAATCTGCGCCCTGGCCGGATCCTGTTCGATCTTCTTTCGCAGGCGATAGATATGGGTTTCCAGCGTATGCGTGGCCACCGCCGGGCCATAGCCCCAGACTTCATGCAGCAGGATTTCGCGCGGCACCGTGCCGGCGCTGGCGTGAAGGAACTTGAGAATATTGGTTTCCTTTTCCGTCAGCCGCACCTTGCGCCCGTCCGCCTGCAGCATCTTGGCGCTGGGATGGAAGGTGTAGGGCCCGATCTTCACCGCCTTGTCCTCGCCGGCCGCCTGATGGGTGTTCAGGCCGTGCAGCCGCGCCAGCAGCGCGGAAAAGCGGAAGGGCTTGGACAGGCTTTCATGGACCGTCGCGCTATCGGTGTCGGTCAGCAGCAGCAGGGGACAGGAAAGGCCGTGCTGGCGCAGGTCCGCGGCCACGGCATCGCCATCGGCCAGGCCGATCACCGCGAAGGCGATGGCTTCCCGCAGCATCCGCCTCGCCGCCTCGCCATCGCGCGCGGCCAGCACGTCATAGCCTTCCCGCTCCAGCTGTTCCGCCAGGCTGTTGCGCAGCACGTCATCATTTTCAGCCAGAAGGATGCGGGTGGGCATGCTCTCGATGTTCGGTTCAGGGTGGCCAAGATTAGCCCGCCGGGCGTCGAGGCGGCAAATATTGCCGCCTGCGTCCGGCGCTCCATCGGTGAAACTCCAGCAAAGTTGCGGAAAAATTGTGGCGCGAGGCTTGCTTACCAAAAAGCCATGAGCGTCTATTCCGCGCAATATCATGCCATGATCCACTCGCCGCCCAGCGAGCAGGTTACTGTTTCTGCCGCGAAAAGCGCGCAATCGGGGCCACAGGAGCCCCAGCATGAAGGTTTCTTCCATCGCCTGATGGACGTGATCAATCCCCTGCAACATTTGCCGCTTGTCGGCACCGTCTATCGCGCCATCACCGGCGACCATATCGGGCCCGTGGAAAAGGTGATGGGCGACACGCTCTATGGCGGGATGTGGGGCGCGGTCAGTTCCGTTGCCGATGTCGCCTTCGAGGGCCTGACCGGCAAAAGCGCCGAGGACACGGTGCTGGGCTGGTTCAGCCATGACGACGGTATCAAGGTCGCCGCAACGAAGGTCACGGCGCCGAAAATTTCTTCCGATTTTTCTTTTTCCTCCACCGATCTGCCGGCGGTGCCGGGCATGGCCCTGGCCTCGGCGGACAGCCCGGATATCGCCTCCTTCAGCAATGCGCTTTCCTCCAAGGGCGTGAATGGCGAATTGGCGCAGCGCGCCATTTATGCCTATCGCCGTTCGATGGGCCTGGCGGGCGCGCAGGAACCGGTTCTCTCCTCCATCAACTGACGCTATACAGCCGTCATGGATTTGCGCGTCACAGCGACATGCGGCGGCGCGGTGCTGGACTGGGGCGCCGGCCCCCGGCGTGCCGCCATCGGTCCGGCGGGCATCGCCGTCAAGCGCGGCGAAGGCGACAATATCACGCCGATCGGCGCCTTTGCGGTGCGGCAGATTTTTTATCGCGCCGACCGGATTGCAAAACCCGATACGACATTGCCCCTGCGCGCCATTGCCCGGGATGACGGCTGGTGCGATGCCGCCGACGATCCCCGCTATAACAGCTTCGTGAAGCTGCCCTATCCGGCCAGCGCCGAGCATCTTTGGCGCGACGATCATCTCTACGATCTGGTGGCGGTGCTGGGCTACAACGACGATCCGGTGATGCCGGGCAAGGGCAGCGCCATTTTCTTGCACCTGGCGAAGCCGGATTATTCGCCGACCCAGGGCTGCGTCGCGCTGGCTTATGAGGATGCCCTGGCGGCGATCCGCCAGCTTCGGCCCGGCGATCAGGTCGTTATTTCCTGATCCCGCTGGCGCGCGCCGAATATGGCGGTTCCCACGCGCACATGTGTCGCCCCGAATTTGATCGCCAGCTCGAAATCACCGCTCATGCCCATGCTGAGCTGTGAGAGGCCATGATCGGCGGCCAGCCTGGCCAGGAAAGCGAAATGCGGCGCGGCATCCTCATCGACCGGCGGGATGCACATCAGCCCTTCCAGCGGCAGCTCCAGCTTGCGGGCATGGTCGATCAGGCCCGCCGCCTCGCGCGGCATCACGCCGGCCTTTTGCGGCTCCTCGCCGGTATTGACCTGAAAGAACAGGCGCGGGGCCCTGCCGCTCTTGTCACGCTCCTGCGCCAGGGCTTCGGCCAGCCGGGGCCGGTCCAGCGTCTGGATGACGTCAAACAGCGCCGCCGCCTCCTTCACCTTGTTGGTCTGCAACGGCCCGATCAGATGCAATTCCAGATCCGGAAATTCCTGTTTCAGGGCCGGAAACTTTCCTTGCGCTTCCTGCACCCGGTTTTCGCCGAACAGGCGCTGACCGGCGACGATGGCCTCGCGCACGCCCGCCTCCGCAACGGTCTTGGACACGGCCACCAGATGGGTCGCGGGCGCCGGCTTGATCGCGGCCTTCCGCGCCGCCTGGATGCGGGCCAGTATATCCGCCAGATTCTGTGCAATGCTCATGACCATGAAACTAGCAATCCACCACTCCAGTCTCAATGCGCTGCTTCGCAGCGCCGGCCGCCTCAATCCAGACATGCCCCTGGTGCTGATGACCGATGAACGCGAGGCGGATTGGGCGCGCGCGGCGCGGGCCTTGCCTGGCGGCAGCGTCGCGGTGGTGCGTGCCCGCGATGACAAACGGCGCCGCGCGCTGGCCCAAGAACTTCATGGTTCCGTGCGCCTTCTTATTGCCGGCGATCCGGGCCTGGCCGAAGACATGGGCGCGGCGGGCCTGCATCTGCCAGAGGCGCGGATGCGCGAAGCGGCGCACTGGCGCGCGCGCCATCCGGACTGGATCATCACCTCGTCCGCGCATTCCCTGCGCGCGCTGATGGGTGCGCATCATCTCGATGCGGTGTTCCTGTCGCCGGTCTTCCCCACCACCAGCCACAAGGATGCGGAACCGCTCACGCCGTTGCGCGCCGCCATGATCGCAAGTCACGCGCCAGTGCCGGTCTATGCGCTGGGCGGCATCACCGCGCGCAATGCGGCGCTGCTGGCGCCATCCTTCAGCGGCATCGCGGCCATTACTGCTCTGATGTCCTGAGATTCAGGTGCAGGTAAACCGCTTCCAGCTTCAGGCGCGGGGCGCCGTTGAAGAACAGGCCGCTGCTGCGTGAATAGGCCAGATGCTGCCAGCCGGCGCTCAGCGCAATGCTGTCGCTGATACGATGACCGAACGAAACTTCCAGTCCGTTCAGGCCCAGCCGCGGCAGGGCTGAAACGCTGTCCGCGACCCCGGTGCCATATTCCAGGCCCGCGCTCCAGTCGCCATGGGTGATACCGCCCGACACATGACCGATGCGGGTGGTGCCGGCCTGCCAGCTCTGGTTGATGTCGAAGCCATAGGCATTGCTTTGCCGGTATGCTCCGCCCAGCGACAGGCTGGTTTCGTCATCCAGCGGATAGTCGGCGCGCAGGCCTGTCCCCAGATCGCTGACGCCTTCCTGGCCGGGCCGCTTGTGTTCGGCGCGGCCCTCCGCCACCGCGGCATAGGCCGACAGCGAAACCGGGCCGACTTCGTCGCTGTAGCGCAGCGCGCCTTCCCAGATATCGACCTGGCGGCCGGGCAGGCGCGGCCCCGCATTCAGGAAGGGGAGCTGCTTGCCCTCCGTCGGGGTGAAGGACAGGGCCAGTTGAACGCCGAACAGTTCGGGGCTGCCATAGACGAATTTGGCGTAGTTGCGGGATGCGCCGACCTGGGTGCGCAGCGCGAACATGTCGATCACCGCGCGCCCGCTATTGGGATCGCGATAAAAGCTGGTGCGGGGATCGTCCAGCGACACGCCCGGATCCACCTTGGGGCCCGTGACCGCCAGGCGATAGCCGGCGCCGTCGGTCAGGCCGATATCCAGGGTGCCCAGCCCGGTCCGCACCCGGCCGGCCAGTTGCTCGATCGCGTCGCCGTCATAGCGGCCGCGC
Source organism: uncultured Rhizobium sp. (assembly GCA_964343955.1). GTDB lineage: Bacteria > Pseudomonadota > Alphaproteobacteria > Micropepsales > Micropepsaceae > Rhizomicrobium. The sequence continues at coordinate 27,194 of CAYFKU010000009.1, forward strand.
GACAGGGGATCGGCGGCGGCGAAGGCGCCATTCAGCGAAAGCGACAGGCCGCTGTCATAGTCCCGGCGAAGCTGCGGCAGCAGCCGCAGGACACCGCTCGCCTGGGTGCCGTTCCAGCCCGCCTGGCGCGGCTGGAACAGGGCGCCGGAGGCTTCCGCCGCCAGGCGCAGTTCCGCATCGCCCACCATCCAGCCGGGCGGCGCGACGGTCTGGCCCCAGGCTGGGATGGGCAAGGGCGCGGCAAGCAGCAGCGCCGCGGCCGCCAGGTTACGGACAGGCAAGGCAGGGACCTCTTAAGTCCTTCCAAGATAAGCCAAACCGGCCCCCTTGGCGCAAGCCGCGCGCCGTTGCGCCAACCCCCTGCCGCCGCTATAAGCCCCTGACGCGGGCCCTCACGCTGGTCGGGCGCGCCCCCTTTAGGAAAAAACATCCTATGCGCGTTCTGCCTGCCTTTTTCTGTGCGCTGGTGCTGGCTGGCTGCGGCTCGTCCAACGACGGCTCCCGCGAGATGGATACCGGCACAAGCGCCATCGCCAGCGGCTCCACCCGCATGACCCTTGGGGTGAATTCCTATCTCTGGCACGCCTCGCTCGACACTTTGTCCTTCCTGCCGCTGGTATCGGCCGACCCCTTCGGCGGCGTGATCATCTCGGAATGGTATGTGTCGCCGACCAGCCCCAATGAACGGCTCAAGGTCACGGTCTATATCATGGACCGCGCCTTGCGCGCCGACGCCCTGAAAGTGGTGGTCTTCCGCCAGGTGGCCGCCAATGGTGTCTGGCAGGATGCCCAGGCCAGCGCCGACACGGCGCACAAGCTGGAAGATTCCATTCTGACCCGCGCCCGCGAGCTGCGCCTGGCCAGCCTCGGCAACGGCTGAGGACCCACGCATATGGCGCGTTACAACGCCAAGGAATCGGAAAAACACTGGCAGGCGGAATGGGCCGCGCGCGCCCTGTTCGTGACGCCCGCCCATTCGGACAAGCCCAAGGCCTATGTGCTGGAGATGTTCCCCTATCCTTCGGGGCGCATCCATATGGGCCATGTGCGCAACTATACCATGGGCGATGTCATCGCCCGCTTCCGCCGCGCCCAGGGCTATAACGTGCTGCATCCGATGGGCTGGGATGCTTTCGGCCTGCCGGCGGAAAATGCCGCCCGCGACAAGGGCGTTTCGCCGCGCGACTGGACCTATGAAAACATCGCGCATATGCGGGCCCAGCTTAAGATGATGGGCCTGTCGCTGGACTGGTCACGCGAATTCGCCACCTGCGACCCGGAATATTATCACCAGCAGCAGAAGCTGTTTCTGGACTTCTACAAGGCCGGTTTCGTTCACCGCCAGGAAGCGGATGTGAACTGGGACCCGGTGGACATGACCGTTCTTGCGAACGAGCAGGTGATCGACGGCCGCGGCTGGCGCTCCGGCGCGCTGGTGGAGCGGCGCAAGCTGTCGCAATGGTTTTTCAAGATCACCGATTTCGCCGATGAGCTGCTGGCCGGTCTGGATACGCTGGATCGCTGGCCGGAAAAGGTCCGCATCATGCAGCGGAACTGGATCGGCAAGAGCGAGGGCCTGCGCTTCCAGTTCACTTTGTCGAATGCCGGCAAGCTGGATGTTTTCACCACGCGGCCCGATACCTTGTTCGGCGCATCCTTTGTCGCCCTGTCGCCGGAACATCCGCTGGCGCAGCAGCTCGCAAAGACCGATCCGAAACTGGCCGCTTTCATCGAGGAATGCCGCCAGATCGGCACGGCCGAGGCGGACATCGAGAAGGCCGAGAAGAAAGGCTATGACACCGGTCTGACCGCCGCCCATCCCTTCGACGCGGAATGGAAGCTGCCGGTGATGGTCGCCAATTTCGTGCTGATGGGTTACGGCACGGGCGCGGTGTTCGGCTGCCCCGCGCATGACCAGCGCGATCTGGATTTCGCGCGGAAATATGCCTTGCCGGTGACGCCGGTGGTGGTGCCGTCGGATGCCGATGCGGCGAATTTCACGATCGGCAAGGAGGCCTATACCGGGCCCGGACGCCTCGCCAATTCGCGCTTCCTGGACGGCATGACCGTGGAAGAGGCCAAGGCCGAAGTCGCCGCGCGGCTGGAAAAGGCCGGCGTCGGCGAACGGACCACCCAATATCGCCTGCGCGACTGGCTGGTCTCGCGCCAGCGGCCCTGGGGCTGCCCGATTCCCATGATCCATTGCGCCAAGTGCGGCGTGGTGCCGGTGCCGCCTGACCAGCTTCCCGTGCGGCTGCCGGAAAAGATCAATTTCGCGGTGAAGGGCAATCCGCTGGATGCCGATACCGACTGGAAACACACCCATTGCCCGACCTGCAAGGGGCCGGCGGCGCGCGACACCGATACGCTCGATACCTTCGCCGATTCTTCCTGGTACTTCATCCGCTTTACCGCGCCGGACGCAGATGCGCCGGTGGACAGGGCGGCGGCCGATTACTGGATGCCGGTCGATCAGTATATCGGCGGCATCGAGCATGCGATCCTGCATCTGCTCTATGCGCGCTATTTCACCCGCGCCATGAACAAGCTGGGCCTGGTGAAGGTTCAGGAGCCCTTCGCGGGCCTGTTCACGCAAGGCATGGTCTGCCACGAAACCTACAAGGATGCGGCCGGCGGCTGGGTGTCGCCCGAAGAGATCGAGAAGCAGGACGGCAAGGTCGTGCTGCGCGCGACCGGCGCCGAGGTGACGGTCGGGGCGTCTGAAAAGATGTCCAAGTCGAAAAAGAACGTGATCGCGCCCGAAACCATCATCGAGGAATATGGCGCCGACACGATCCGCTGGTTCATGCTGTCGGATACCCCGCCGGAACGCGATATCGAATGGACCGATGCCGGGGCGGAAGGCTGCTGGCGGTTCGTCCAGCGCGTCTGGCGGCTGTGCAGCGAAGCGGCGAACCTGCCCGCGCCGGGCACGCTGGCCAGCGGCGACGATGAAGCATCCAGGGCGCTGCGCCAGGCGACCCACAAGGCAATCGCCGCCGTCACCGACCATCTGGAAAATCTGCGTTTCAACAGCGCTGTGGCGCAGCTTTACACCCTGGCCAACGCCATTGGCGGCGCGGAAAAGGCCAATCCTTCCGCGCGCCGCGAGTCGCTGGAAGCGCTGGTGCTGCTGTCGGCCCCCATGATGCCCCATCTGGCCGAAAGCTGCTGGCAGGCGCTTGGCCACGGCAAGCTGGTGGCCGAAAGCGCCTGGCCGAAACACGATCCCGGCCTGACGGCATCGGACAGCGTCACCATCGCCATCCAGGTGAACGGCAAGCGCCGCGGCGAGATCGTCGTCGCCAAGAATGCCGATGCCAGGGATGTGGAAGCCGCCGCGCTGAAGGAAGACGGCGTGATCCGCGCCTTAGAGGGCAAAACGCCGAAGAAAGTTATCGTCGTTCCCAATCGCATCGTGAACATCGTCGCATGAAGCGGTTCGCGATCTTCGCGCTCTGCCTTCTCACTGCTGCCTGCGGCTTCCGCCCTATGTATGGCCGCTCCAACCTGTCCCCGCCTCTGGCGTCGGTCTATGTCGAGCCCATTGCGGAGCGCGACGGCTTCGAGCTGCGCAACCGGCTGATCGAACTTTTGCAGTCCGACGGCCAGCAGACGGGCAAACGCTATCATCTCAGGATTGTGCTGAACGAGAGCAGCCAGGGCATCGCGCTGCAGAATGACGCCACCATCACGCGCTACAACCAGAATTTGGAAGCGCGCTATACCCTGACCGATGCGGGGGGCACCGTGCTGACCAGCGGCGTCCAGACGGCTCTGTCGGCTTACAATGTGGTGGATTCCCCCTATGCCACCCTGATGGCGGCCCAGGATTCCAGCAAGCGCGCCGCCATGGACATGGCCGAACGCATCCAGCTCGATCTGGGCGCCTGGTTTCGCCGAAACCGGAAATGACAATCGACCCGGCATGATAGTCAAAAGCCACGAGGCCGATCGCTACACGGCCAAGCCGCCCAGGGAACTGGCCATTGCGCTGGTCTATGGGCCCGATGCCGGCCTAGTGCAGGAACGCGCCGAGAAGCTTCTGAAAAGCGTGGTCCCCGACCTGACCGATCCTTTCAATGTTTCGGACCTCAGCGAAACCTTGTTGCTGGACGATCCGGCGCGACTGGCCGACGAGGCTGCCGCCATCTCCATGATGGGCGGGCGTCGGGTGGTGCGGGTGCGCGGCGCCGGCAACGACCTGGCGGATCTTCTGGAATCCTTCCTCGATGACCCCAAGGGCGACGCCCTGGTGGTGATCGAGGCGGGCGATCTCGCCAAGACCGGCGCCCTGCGCAAGCTGTTCGACGGGCACAAGAGCGCCGTCTCGGTGCAATGCTATCCGGATTCGGTACGCGACCTGGGCGATGTGGTGCGCGATGCCCTGCGCGCCGAGGGCCTGTCCATCGCGCCCGATGCGCTGGAGGACGCGGTGTCGCGCCTGGGCTCGGACCGCGGGGTCACCCGGCGCGAAATTGAAAAGCTGGTCCTTTACATGCACGGCCAGAAGCAGGTGACAATCGAGGATATTCGCGCCGTGATGGGCGATGAGGCCGAGGCCCGTAGCGAAAGCGCCTGCGATGCTGCCGGAAGCGGCGATCTGGCCAAGCTGGACCGCGAACTGGAGCGGCTCTGGATCTCCGACACCCAGCCCGCCCAGGTGCTGCGCAGCGCCCTCGGCCATTTCCAGAAGCTGCTGGCGGCGCGCGAAAACACCGGGCGCGGCCAGAGCATCGACGAGGTGATGCGGCGCATGCGCCCGCCGGTGCATTTTTCCCGCGCCACCAGCTTCAAGAACCAGGCCCAGCGCTGGTCCACCGACAAGCTGGGCGAGGCGCTGGATATGCTGCTGGAAGCCGAAGCGCTGACCCGCACCACCGCCGTGCCCGCCGAAGCGGTCACCGGCCGCACTTTGATGAACATCGCCGCCATGGCGAAAGGACGCATGTAATGCTCAAGGTCCGTGTCATTCCCTGCCTGGATGTGAAAGACGGCCGCGTCGTCAAGGGCGTGAATTTCGAAGGCTTGCGCGATGCCGGCGATCCGGTCGAACAGGCGGTGATCTATGACAAGGCGGGCGCTGACGAGCTGTGCTTCCTCGACATCACCGCCTCTCATGAAAACCGGGGCACCTTGCTGGATGTGGTGCGCCGCACCGCCGAAGTCTGCTTCATGCCGCTGACGGTGGGCGGCGGGGTGCGCACCCTCGAAGATATCCGCACGCTTCTGCTCGCCGGGGCCGACAAGGTATCGATCAACACCGCCGCGGTGGCGCGGCCGGAATTCGTCAAGGAAGCGGCCGAGAAATTCGGCAGCCAGTGCATTGTCGCTGCCATCGACGCCAAGGGCGTCGGCAACGGCCGATATGAAATTTTCACCCATGGCGGCCGCAAACCCACCGGCATCGATGCCGTCGAACATGCCAGGAAGCTGGTCGGCTATGGCGCGGGCGAAATCCTGCTCACCTCCATGGATCGGGATGGCGTCAAATCCGGCTATGACCTGGCGCTGACGCGGGCGGTATCGGACGCAGTCGCGGTGCCGGTGATCGCTTCGGGCGGCGTCGGCAAGGTCCAGGACCTGGTGGATGGCGTCACCCAGGGCCATGCCAGCGCCGTGCTGGCCGCCTCCATCTTCCATTTCGGCGAAGTCAGCATTGCCGAAGCAAAGGCCGCCCTGGCGGCGGCCGGGTTGCCGACCCGTCCGGCGACAGAGCATGATTGAAGGCCGCTGCGTTTCACCGCTAGGCTTGGGTCATGGATGACCCCCGTGTCGATGTTCACAGCCTGACCCGGCGCAGCCTGGGACCGCTCAAGCCGGTCAAGGCCGCGCCCACCCATCTGGCGCCATCGATGCGTCCCGAAGACGCCTTCCGCGCCACCTTGCTGGACTGCCTGGCCCAGATCACGGCCAACACGGCCGCCATGCGCCCCAGCGAATCCCACAAAGGCCGCTCGGTCGAAGCCCTGCACCAGCTTCGGGTGGCATTCCGCCGGCTGGATACGGCGCTGGATGCCTATCGCCGGGAATTCGGCCAGGACTGGCTGGAGGAACTGCGCAGCCGCGCCAAGGTCCTGACCGCGCGCCTTTCGCCCGCGCGCGATCTGGATGTCTTCACCGAGAAGCTGCTGGTGGATGCCAAATGGGGCGTGCGCGAGGGCTTGCCGCAATTGAAAGAACGCGCCGAAGCCGCGCGGGATATCGCCTGGGCCGGCGTGACCCGCTGCATCATGGATGCGGATTTTGAACGCTTCACCGATGACGTCGCGGCGCTGGCGTCATCGTCCCTGCCGCTCAGCCGCGACCGGCACATGTCGCGCGCCGCGGCCCGCATGCTGGATCGCCAGTCTAGGCGCGTGAAGAAACGGGGACGGCAGGCGAAATCCGGCCGGGAAGGGGATCTGCATCGCCTGCGTATCGGGCTCAAGAAGCTCCGCTATGCCTGTGAATTCTTCGCCCCGCTTTATTCCGGCAAGAAGGTCGGGCGTTACCTCAAGGCCCTGCGCGGTCTGCAAAATGATCTTGGCCATCTCAACGATGTCGCCAATGTGCGCGGCGTGGTGCATGCCCTGGTCAAGGACGCGCCGCGCAAGCAGGCCCACAAGGACGACAGCGCGGCGCTCAGCTATGCCGCCGGTGCCATGGTCGGCTGGTATGGTGCCCAGGTGCCCTCCATTGCCAGGACGGCGATGAAGCGCTACCGCAAATTCAAGAAGGTCAAGCCGTTCTGGGTGAGCCGGAAATAGCAATCGCCGGCAGGCGATTGCCCGGCGAACGGTTCATGGCGGCCGCGTATGGACTCGGCGTGGCGCCATGCGCGTCGCGAGGCCGGGCCCCGCGAGCATGAGCGAGCGGCTAGCGAGCCGCAAACTCCATATTCAACTGATCGATCCTGGGCGCACCGTTCGCCTTCAACCGCAGCACCAGTATCTTCGACACATCCAGTTCGGCAGGCATGGGCGTCGCCATGTCCCAGCCCGTCGCCAGGGTATAGGCGGCGCGCAGCACACCCAGATGCGCCACCGCGACCGCATCGCCTCCGCCCTGCGCCACATCGGCCAGAAAAGATGCGACACGGGCATGCAACTCGCCGGTGGATTCGCCGCCGCCGGGCCGGAAGGCTTCTCCGTTGGCGGATCCGGCCCTGATGAAGGTATCCGCGCCGTCCCGCGCCAGGATTTCATCGCGCGTCAGGCCTTCCCACCTGCCCCAATTCTGCTCCATCAGGCGCCGGTCAAAGATGGGCGCGGCAAGGCCCAGCGCTTCGGCGGTCTGGCGAGCCCGCAGCATGGGGCTGGCGTAAACGCGTGTGGTGGAAACCGGCAGGCGCAGCGCGGTCATTTTGGCCAGGCCCGCCTCACTGAGGGGAATATCGGTATGACCCTGGATGCGGCCTGCCGCATTCCAGTCGGTCGGTCCGTGGCGAAGCAGGGCCAGCTTCACGGAACGACGGGCCCGGGAAGCGCCGGCAAAGCGGTCAGGCCGCGCGACCAGTTCATACATCGAACTCCACAACGACCGGCACATGATCGGATGCTTTTTGCCAGCCGCGCATTTTCTTGACGATCTTGTGCGCGGCCAGCGCGCCTTTCAGACCCTGGCTGGCCCAGACATGATCCAGGCGCCGCCCGCGGTCCGACGCTTCCCAATCGGCGGCGCGATAGCTCCACCAGGAATAGATTTTTTCTTCGGGCGGAATGAAGTGGCGGGTGGAATCGACCCAGTCGAAGGCCGCCAGGGCCTCGCCCAAAAGGCGGCGCTCGACATCGGTGTGGCTGACGATGCCCCGCATTTGCCTGTGGCTCCAGACATCGTTTTCCAGTGGGGCCACATTCAGGTCTCCCACCAGGATCACGGCGTCCTTCTTTCCGCTTTTCCGGCGCGAGAAGAACCTTTCCATCTCGGCCAGAAAGTGCAGCTTGTGGGCGAACTTTTCGTTGGTCTGGGGGTCGGGAATGTCGCCGCCGGCAGGCACATAGAAATTGTGCAGCTCCACGCCATTCTCCAGCGTCACGCCCATGTGGCGGGCGTGGCCCTCGCGGCAGAAGTTCTGCACCCCCGTCTGGCGGAAGGGCTTTTTGGCCAGCACCGCCACCCCGTGATAGGCCTTTTGGCCGTGGATGGCCTGATGCTCATAGCCCAGCCTGGCAAAGGCCGCGGCCGGGAAGAGTTCATTCAGGACCTTGGTTTCCTGAAGGCACAGGACATCCGGCTGCTCCTCGCGCAGGAACCGGGTCACCAGGTTGATCCGGTGGCGGACCGAGTTGACATTCCAGGTCGCGATTTTCAACTTTTGCAGTCCTTCCATGCTGCAACTGCACATCAAGTTAATGGCAGCGCAATTTTCTTTCTAATTCAATTATTTCATATGTTTGCGAGATTTTTCCGCCAGCATTTTATCGAAAAACGCATAGCTAGCATTCATTGAAACACAATGCTCGCCGCCATATATCGCGATGCAGCAAAGAATGCCCCAGACCGTTTCCGGGGCGCATTTCAAGGAAGCAGCATATGACCAAGATCGTTCTCCCCGCCCAGGCTCCCGCCGACAAGGTCCATGATGTCGTGGCCGAAGCCTTCCAGATTGCCACCATCGCCGTTGTCGGCGTCCTTGGCTTTCTGACCTTCGCCGCCACCATCTAGGACGGTAGCGGAGCCGCCCTTAACTCAACCAGGGGCCATCTGGCTTTTGGAGATATGCCGAGCGCATCGCCCCCGTGCCCGGCTGACAAACGCTCCACCCCCGCCCAGGCGATCATGGCCGCATTGTCGGTGCAAAGCCTGGGCGGAGGGATGCGGGTGACGAACCCCTCTTCCCCGCATAGCCGGGCCAATGCGGTGCCGATCGCCTGATTGGCCGCGACGCCGCCCGCCACGACCAGCACATGGCCGTCCGGAAAATCGCGCCGGAAAAGCGCCATGCCCGCGCGGCTGCGATCCACCAGGCTTTCGATCACGGCGGCCTGGAAAGACGCGGCGGCATCGTCCAGGCGGACGCCGTTTTCTGCCAGCACCCGCAGGGCGGTCTTGAGGCCCGAGAAAGAAAAATCAGCACCCGCGCGTCCTTTCATGGGCCGCGGCAGCTCATAGGCGCGTGGATTGCCGGTTTTTGCAGCCTCTTCCACCGCAGGGCCGCCGGGATAGGGCAGCCCCAGAATCTTCGCGGCCTTGTCGAAGGCCTCGCCAACGGCATCGTCGATCGTGCTGCCGTAAAGCCGGAAATCCTCTGGGCCGCCAACGCCCACCAACTGGCAATGCCCGCCCGACACCAGAAGCAGCAGGAAGGGAAAGGCCACGCCATGGGTCATGCGTGCCGTCATGGCATGGCCCATCAGGTGATTGACCGCGATCAGCGGCTTGCCCGCGCCCAGGGCAAGCGCCTTGGCCGTGGTCAGCCCCACCATCACCCCGCCGATCAGGCCGGGTCCCGCCGTGGCGGCGATGGCGTCCATCTGGTCCAGCCTCAAATCGGCGGCGGCCAGCGCCTCCCCGATAGTCCGGTCCAGAATTTCCAGATGCGCGCGCGAGGCAATTTCCGGCACCACGCCGCCATAGGGCGCATGCGCTTCGGTCTGGCTGAAGACGATATTGGACAGGATCTCGCCAGGTCCCGGCGCGGTCCCGCACACAACCGCCGCCGCGGTTTCATCGCAGCTGGTTTCGATGCCCAACACGGTCCATGGCTTGCCACTCATCGGGCGCTGCTTTACGCCCTTTGTCCGGAAAAAGCCCATGAAAATCCTGGTCACCAGACCTCTCGCCGATGGACAGGAAATCGCCGCACGGCTGGCGGAGCAGGGCCATCAGGCTGTGCTGGCGCCCTTGCTGGAGCCCCGATATTTCGATGGTCCCGAACCTGACCTGGAAAATGTCCGGGCCATCCTGGCCACCAGCGCCAATGGCATTCGCGCCCTGGCGCGCAGGACCGCGCGCCGCGACCGGCCGGTCTTCGCTGTCGGCCCCCAGACCGCCGAGGAAGCAAGGAATGCCGGTTTTACCGATGTGAAAAGCGCCGATGGCGATGCGGTGGCGCTGGCCGGGGCAACCGCCCGCTGGGCCGAGCCGGGCGCGACCTTGCTGCATGTCTGCGGCGAGGAGGCGCCGGGCACACTGGCCGACACGCTCACGGCCAAGGGCTTTGCCGTCCAGCGCGCGGTTTTGTACGGCATGGCCACGGCCCAGGCGCTGCCGCCGGAGGCACGCAATGCCCTGTCGCAGGGTGCGATCGATGCGGTGATGTTCTTTTCGCCCAAAACCGCCGGGCTCTTTCTTGAACTGGCGCGGGACCTGCCGGTCACCGGCCTGACGGCTCTCTGCATCAGCCCGAACACCGCCAGGGTGCTGCCACCGGGCAGTTTTGCCGGGATCAGGATCGCCGAAAAGCCGAACCAGGAAGCCATGCTGAAGCTGACGGGCCAGCCGCAGGGTTAATCGTGCGATCCGGCGCACCCAGGGGCGGGGGGCGGCGTTACCGAAAAACAAAAGCACTTGCGGGACGCCCCGCCCTCTGGGCACACTTCGCTTATGCAGCATGAAGCTTTCGCCAATACCGAGGACTTTGGCGGTCCGGACATCGTCGCCGGACCAGGCCGCGTCTGTCGTCCCGGCCAGGATGCGCCTTACCAGAATTACGAAGTCGGCAAGGCCTATGACGAGATGTTCATGCCCGACGGCAAATGCCGGCCGCCTTACGCGGTGCTGGATTCGCGCATCTCGACCCTGCCGACGGAAGAGCTGACCCGCCGCCAGCAGGCGGTGGAGCAAAGCTTCCTGCACCAGGGCATCACGTTCACGGTCTATAACGACAACCGCGCCACGGAACGGATCATTCCCACCGATCTTTTGCCGCGCATTGTCACGGCGCGCAAATGGGACCGGATCGAACGCGGCCTGACCCAGCGCATCCATGCGCTCAACCTGTTCCTGCGCGACATCTATACCGACGGCCGGGTGCTGAAGGACGGGGTTGTCCCGCGCTCGATGATCTATGGCTCCAAGCATTACCGGCGCGAAATGCGCGGCCTGCCCGTGCCCCATGGCGCCTATGTGAATATCTGCGGCAGCGACCTGATCCGCAACGAGGCCGGCGATTTCGTCGTGCTGGAAGACAATCTGCGCGTTCCGTCCGGCGTCAGCTATATGCTGGCCAATCGCGACGTGGCGCGGCGCGCCTTTCCCGCCGTGTTCCGGTCGATGGGCGTGCGCCCGATCGAGCATTATCCGCTGGAACTGCTGGCCACCTTGCGTTCGCTGACGCCTTTCCACGAGGACGTGTCCATCGCGGTGCTGACCCCCGGCGTCTTCAACAGCGCCTATTTCGAGCACGCCTTTCTGGCGCGCCAGATGGGCGTGGAGCTGGTGGAAGGCCGCGACCTGCTGGTGAACGACAATGTCGTCTATACCCGCACCACGTCGGGCCTGAAGCGCATCGACGTGATCTACCGCCGCATCGATGACGACTTCATCGATCCCCTGATCTTTCGCGAGGATTCCGCGCTGGGCGTGCCCGGCCTGTTCAACGCCTATCGCGCCGGCAATGTGATGATCGCCAATGCGCTGGGCACCGGCGTCGCCGACGACAAGGCGGTCTATGCCTATGTGCCGCGGCTGATCCGCTATTATCTCGCCGAAGAGCCCATCCTGGAGAATGTCGAAACATTCCTTTGCCGGGAAGAAAAGTCGCTATCCCATGTGCTGGCCAACCTGGACAAGCTGGTGGTGAAGGCGGTGGGCGAATCCGGCGGCTATGGCATGCTGGTGGGCCCGCATGCCTCGCAAAGCGAGCGGGACGAATTTGCCGACAAGATCAAGGCCGATCCGGAAAATTATATCGCCCAGCCCACCATTCAGCTTTCGACCGCGCCCACCTATGTGGGCAACGGCATCGAGGCGCGCCATGTCGATCTGCGGCCCTTTATTTTGCATGGCGCCGAAACCAAGCTGGTGCCCGGCGCCCTGACCCGTGTCGCGCTCAAGCGCGGCAGCCTGGTGGTCAATTCCAGCCAGGGCGGCGGCTCCAAAGATACATGGGTGCTCAGTCAGTAATGCTCTCGCGCGTCGCCGATTCCCTCTACTGGATGGCCCGTTACATCGAACGGGCGGAACACACTGCGCGGCTGATCGCGGTCAAGCTGGAATCCATGGTGGAGCAGACGCCGGAAGATGCGGCCGCAAGCTGGGCGCGGGTGATCGGCGCCCTGACGGGTGAACGCACCCAGCCGGCGCATCAGGACGCTTTCGTCATCACGCGCAGCCTGGCCTTCGACCGGGAAAATCCCGATTCCATGATCACCTCGCTGTCTTTTGCCCGCGACAATGCCCGCCAGGTGCGCGAGGCCCTGTCCAATGAAGTGTGGGAGCATCTCAACCGGCTTTATCTGCGGCTGGCCCCGGTGACCATGAACTCTGTCTGGGTGCACAGCCCCGGCCGGCTGTTCCGCGAGGCGCTGGAAGAAATGCATGCGCTGGAAGGGGTGACCTATTCCACCCTTTCGCATGGCGAGGGCTGGTACTTTCTGGAACTTGGCCGGCATATCGAGCGCGTGCAGCAACTGGGCCGCTTGCTGGACCTGCATTTCAGCGCCGCCCAGAGCGAGAATGGTCCCAAATATTTCGACTGGCTGGTGCTGCTGAAATTCTGCACCGCCTTCGAACCCTATACCAAACGCTATACGGCATCGATCCGGCCGCAGAAGATCGCCGAATTCCTGCTGTTCGATCCGGAGTTTCCCCATTCCATATGCTTCTCGGTCGATCGCATGACCGAAGCCCTTGCGCGGGTTGCGCCCGGCGCCCCGCCCGCGCGGCGCGCGGCGGTGGAGCGGCTGGCCGGCCGGCTGAAGGCCGCGGTGGATTTCGGGCAGGTTGACGAGCTGATGTCGGGCGGCGTCGCGGCCTTCATCGCCGACATAACCAAGCAATGCGAGCAGATCCACAAGGCGCTCTATTCGTCCTACATCACCTACGGCGCGGAGACAGTCCTGTGATCCCCACCGCCCTTCGCATCGCAAGCGCTGCTCCGGGCACCCGCTCCTCGCGGGTGCTTCGCACGCGACGGGGAGGAAGCTGTCGGATGCCGCGGACCCTGCCGCGGAATGCGGCGCTCGAGCCCACGGGATTGTCCTGATGTTCTACTCGATCCGGCACGTCACACGCTTCCGCTACTCCGCGCCTGTCCGCGAGTCGGTGATGGAGCTGCGCATGCAGCCGCGTTCGGAAGGCCCCCAGACCCTGCGTTCCTTCCAGATCTCCACCAATCCGCGCGCCCAGCTCTATGCCTATACCGATCATCTGGGAAATGCGGTCTATCACTTCAATCTGTTGCGCGAGCATGAAGAGCTACGGATCGAGGCGCAGGCGACGGTCGAAATCACCCATCGCCCCGCCTGGCCCGAGGCGCTCGATCCCCTGGAATGGAGCCGCTACAACAGCTTCAATCTCAGCGACGATCATTTCGACATGCTGGAGCCGTCGAAATATGCCCGGACCTCGCCCGAGCTTCTGTCCTTCATGAAGATCGCCGACCTGGAAAAGCCGGCGGGCGATCCGCTGTCCGCGCTCATGACCTTGCAGCGCGGGATCTATGATTCCTTCGAATATGAACCGGGTGTGACCGAGGTGAATTCGCCCATCGAGGTAGCGCTGGAGCAGCGGCGCGGGGTTTGCCAGGACTATGCCCATATCATGACCGCCATCACGCGCGCCTGGGGCATACCCTGCCGCTATGTCTCCGGCTATCTCTATCACAAGGGCGCGCATGACCGGTCCGCCGCCAATGCCACCCATGCCTGGGTGGAAGCCTATCTGCCTTCGCTGGGATGGGTCGGCTTCGATCCCACCAACAATATCATGGGAGGCGAACGCCATATCCGCGCCGCGGTGGGGCGCGATTATGCCGACGTGCCGCCCACACGCGGCACCTATAAGGGCAGTGCCGACAGCGAGCTTTCCATCGCTGTCTTGCTGGAGCCCACCGCGGCGCCTGTCCGGCACGAGGATTTCCTGCGGGTGGCCCGCCCGATGGCCAGCCAGGCGTCGACGCCGACCCATTCCATGCCGGAGCGACTGTATCAGCAACAGCAACAACAGCAGTGAGCCAGTCCAGGAAGCGTAACATATCTGGCACTATCACGGTGGACGAGGTACCGCTGATTTGGAGCGTGAAAAGCGAACCGGCTTGGGGAACCAGACATGGCGATATCGGCCTGCGCCTTAGCGTCATGAAGTATGATCAGACGCTGACCCGCCATGGCGAACGAAAGGCCTGGCGCGAACTGATCCTGCAATTTCCTTTCGAGAAGCAGCGCCACGCTTCGCGTTTCCCGGACAAGCCCAGGGTGACACCTGAAATGCTGACCACCGGCGTGCGCTTGGCGATGGATGCGGGGTGGAGCCCGGATGGACGTGGCCGGCCGTTCGAGCTGATCCTGGAAGAAAGTGACCTGCCGGGCTGATTGGCATGAAAATCAGCTATCGCCGCGCTTTTCATGGTTAGCGAAACGTAAACAGTGACGCGAAATTCATCAGCCCTTTCTTAACCTTACCGGCCCTATCGTCGCGTCCGGAAGTCAGGAAGGGCGCGCGTTGACCAGCTCCCGCTGAGTGGTCCGGTTTTAATGTTAGTTCGGTGACGTCATTTTCGCCACCAGGTTGGTAACCGGCTGATCTGGCGGCCAGCAGATTGCTTCGGGTGCCGGCGGTCGGTAACCCAGCGATGAGTGAGGGCGGATGGCGTTGTAATGCCGCCGCCAAGCTTCGATCACAGTTTTGGCCTCCTTGAGGGTGTAGAAGATCTCGCCGTTGAGCAGTTCGTCGCGCAGCTTCCCGTTGAAGGATTCGCAGTATCCGTTCTCCCACGGGCTACCTGGTTCGATGTATGCAGTCTTGGCACCGACTGCAGCAATCCATTGTCGAAGCGCCAGGGCGATGAACTCCGGGCCGTTATCAGAGCGGATATGTGCCGGTACACTGCGTAAGACGAACAGGTCCACTAGTGCCTCAATCACATCGGTTGACTTGAGCGTACGGGCGACACGGATGGCAATGCTTTCCCGCGTGTACTCGTCAATGACTCAAAGCATTCGGAATGCCTTACCATCGTGGGTGCGGTCGGCGACGAAGTCGTACGACCATACATGGTTGGGGCGTTCGGGCTGCAGACGGATGCAGGACCCGTCGTTGAACCACAAACGACCCCGTTTGGGCTGCTTGGCAGGGACTTTCAGCCCCTCACGCCGCCAGATACTCTCGACGCGCTTCTTGTTGACCCGCCATCCTGCTGTGCGAAGCAGGGCCGTAATCCGGCGATAGCCGTAACGGCCATATTGGCGGGCCAGTTCGATGATGTCGACAGTGAGGGCTGCCTCATCATCTGGCGTGATAGGCGTCTTGCGCTGTGTAGAGCGATGCTGGTTCATAGCCTGGCAGGCCCGCCTCTCGGACACTGCCAGCTCCGCCATAACGTGCTCCACACAGGCGCGGCGGCGCGCGGGGCTTAGAAGTTTCCCTTGGCGGCCTCTTGGAGGATCTGCTTGTCCAGCGTCAGGTCGGATATCGCCTTACGCAGCCGGGAGTTCTCCGTCTCAAGCTCCTTCAGGCGCTTCACCTGGTCACCCTTCAACCCGCCATACTCATTGCGCCAACGATAGTATGTTACTTCCGTCACACCTATCACTCGCACCGCATCCGTGACCGGCTCGCCCTATGCCATCAGCACATCAACCTGCCGCAGCTTCGCGACGATCTCTTCTGCGGTATGCCTCTTCATTGACATTCTAATCCTCTTCCATGGTCAAAAACTTAACTCACGTTGGACCACTTCAAAGGGAGCAGATCACATCACGATCACGCCGCTGTTTTCATCGATGATGACCTTGGCAGGCTGATCGGGATCGACCTTGACCTGCTCGATATCGGTCAGAAGCGACATCACGCCGCCGGGATAGTTTGCGGGCACATTCAGGACCACGTTGGACGGGTCGGTGGCCTTGGCGCTGGAGCCGCCCAGATAGGCATTGACCGCCTTGGCGATATGGGTGGCGGTGGTCAGGTCGGGATTGTGAAGCGATAGTTTGAGATTGTTGAGGCTGGAAAGCTGGAAGCCGGTGGCCTTTTCCACGATCGCGCCGTTGGCGATGCGTCCGGCCGTGGGCACGCCGCGGGTCACGCTCTGGCCCGCGCCCTGGGCGGAGAAGCCGCCGATGGAAACGGGGCCCTGGGCCAAGGCGTAAGCCTGGCCGTCGGCGCCGAAAAGCGTGGTGACCAGCAGGGTGCTGCCCTGCAAATTCTTGGCGTCGCCCATGGCCGAGACCGAGACATCTATGCGGCTGCCGGGCGCGGCAAAGGTAGGCAGGTTGCCGGTGACCATCACGGCGGCCACATTCTTGGTCTCCATGACCTGCCCGCGGGTATTGGTGCCCAGTCGTTCGAGCATGGTCTGGATGCTCTGCTGGGTGAAGGGCGCGTTTATCAGGCTGTCGCCGGTGCCGTTCAGGCCCACGACCAGCCCGTAGCCAACCAGCATATTGTCACGGATGCTCTGAACCTTGACCAGGTCCTTGACCCGTGAAAAGGCGAAAGCGGGGGAGGCTGCCAGAGCGGCTCCCACGGCAAGGGCGGCGATACGGATATAATAGGGTGCGCGGCGCATGAACGGATTCTGCCTTATGTTCGGCATCTCCCTTGCCAGTTCCGTGCCGCGATGGACTCAAAAAATACCCTTTTATATCAATTTGTTGAACAGCATTCGGGGTCTCTGCCACCAGTACCCGGCAACTCCTGCCCGGCTTAAGCTGCCGCCGGCTGCGCAGATTGCCTCGTCCATATCGGCATGGCTATTTTGCAACCACCTTCCGGCCTACCTGAAACCATGCTCGACCCGAACCAGCGCTTCCCGCCCACCCTGTCGCACGCGGCCTGGGCAAATGCCTTCACCCCCGCCGAACTGGACCGGATCGAGGCCATCGGCGATGCGCTGACCCTGGACAAGGCGACCCTGGTCGGCGGCACGGCGGAGGACGAATACGATCATGTCCGGATCACCCGCACCGCCTGGATCGAGGCCAGCGCGGACACCAAATGGATTTATGAACGCATGCAGGCTGTCGTGCGGACCATGAATGAGCGGATCTGGCAGTTCGACGTCCGCGGCTTTTCGGAACATTTCCAATATACGGTCTATCACGGCAGTGAAGGCGGCCATTACGACTGGCATGTCGATCAGGGCGATATGATCACGCTGCGCAAACTGTCCATGTCGCTGCAGCTCACCGACCCATCGGATTACGATGGCTGCGACTTGCAGCTTCACGGGGTGAACAAGGTCGAGACCGCGCCACGTGAGCGGGGCACGCTGATCGCATTTCCCTCTTATGTGCTGCATCGGGTGACCCCCATCACCAGGGGCGCGCGCAAATCCCTGGTGGTCTGGGTTACGGGACCGCAATTCCGGTGAGCATAGATGCTCACCAGATGCCTGCCGGATATCTGGTCGGCTGGCCGGGTCTGTTCACGGCGGAGGAACTGGACCTGATTGAAGCGCATGGCGCCAGCCTGACGCCGGCAAAGGCCGAACTGGCGGGCCGCAAGGACAATGTCGATCATCTGCGCGTCACGCGCGTGGCCTGGATCGACCGCGATCACAGGACAAAATGGCTCTATGCCAGGATCGAGCAGGCTGTGCTGGAACTGAATCGCCGTCTCTACAGGTTCGACCTTTACGGGTTGAGCGAGAGCTTCCAGTACACCGTCTATGAAAGCAGCGAAGGCGGTCATTATGACTGGCACTGCGATATCGGGGCGACGGCGGAACCGCGCAAGATTTCGCTTACCCTTCAGCTCAGCGAGCCGGACGCCTATGAGGGCGGGGACCTGCTGCTGGAAGGGGGAACCGGCAGCCCCATGCGCGCCCAGAAAACCCGCGGATCGCTGGTGGCCTTTCCCTCCTACATGATGCACCGGGTGACGCCCGTGACGGCAGGCACCCGCAAATCCCTGGTGGTCTGGGTGGCGGGTCCGCCTTTCCGCTAAGGCGCGGGCTTTATTCCCGATACGCATAGACAGGCTTGATCCGGCTACCTATTTTCGTGCGAACCCGATAACGGCTGATCCAGGTATCTCTCATGTCCCGCGTCCCCCGCCCGGCTCTTTTGTGCATTCTCGACGGCTGGGGCTTTCGCGCCGATCCCGCCCCCGACAATGCCATCGCCCAGGCGCGGACGCCCCATTACACCCGCCTGCTGACAGAATGTCCCCATGCGCTGCTGGAGACATCGGGCAATGCCGTGGGACTGCCCAGGGGGCAGATGGGCAATTCCGAGGTCGGCCACATGAATATCGGCGCCGGCCGCGTGGTCGCCCAGGATCTGCCGCGTATCGATGTCGCCATCGAGGATGGCAGCATCGCGCGCCGGCCCGCACTGCTGGACCTGATCGCTAGGGCCAAGGCCGCGGACCGCGCCGTGCATGTGATGGGATTGCTGTCGCCGGGCGGCGTGCATTCCCATCAGGATCACATGGCCGCCCTGGTAAGGATTGTTTCAGCCGCGGGCGTGCCGGTCTTTATCCATGCCTTTCTGGATGGCCGCGATACGCCGCCGAAAAGCGCGCGTGGGTTTCTGGAAAAATTTCTCGGCGACATTGCCGGCCTTGCCGGCGTGCGTCTGGCGACCGTGTCGGGCCGCTATTATGCGATGGATCGCGACAAGCGCTGGGACCGGGTTGAGAAATGCTATGGCGCGCTGATCGATGCCGACGGGCGTCGTTACGACGATGCCTATGGCGCGCTGGAAGCCTCTTATGCCGACAATGTCACCGATGAATTCCTGGTGCCCAGCGTGCTGGGGGACTATGCGGGCATGGAAGACGGCGATGCCCTTCTGTTCGCCAATTTCCGCGCCGACCGGGCGCGGGAGATCTCAACCGCGCTGCTGGACAAGCGCTTCGAAGGATTCGCCCGCGCGCGCCAGGTGTGTTTCGGCGCGGCGGCCGGGCTTACGGAATATTCCGAAGCCCTCAAGCCGCTGATGGCCTCGATCTTCCAGCCCGAGGATGTGCGCGAGACTTTGGGTGAAGTGGTCGCACAGCATGGCATGACGCAGTTGCGCATCGCCGAGACCGAGAAATATGCCCATGTCACTTTCTTCCTGAATGGCGGGCGGGAGGACCAGTTCCCTGGCGAGGATCGCATCCTAGTGCCAAGCCCCAAGGTCGCGACTTACGATCACAAGCCCGAGATGAGTGCCTATCAGGTCACCGAAAAGCTGGAAGAGGCAATTGCAAGCGGCAAATACGACCTGATCGTCTGCAATTACGCCAATCCCGACATGGTGGGCCATACCGGCATCATGGCCGCGGCCGTCAAGGCGGTGGATACGATTGATGACTGTCTGGGCCGCTTGCGGACCGCCCTGGAAAAATGCGGTGGCGTGATGCTGCTGACCGCCGACCACGGCAATATCGAGATGATGCAGGATGCCCAGACGCACGAGCCGCACACCGCCCACACCACGCTGGATGTTCCGATCCTGCTATTCGGCGCACCCAAGGGTGTCTCGCTCAGGAATGGCCGGCTTGCCGATGTCGCGCCGACCCTTCTCGATCTGATGAAGATAGAAAAGCCGGCGGCGATGACCGGACATTCCCTGCTGGTGCCGAACGCGTGAGACGGGACTGGGCGCTTCTGCTGTCTGTGTTGCTGGTGGCAAGTCCTGCCTTTGCCAAGCCGCCCCAACCCGCCCGCCGTGTCAGCGCGCCCATCGTCCCCACCCCGCGTCCCGCGCCGGTTGCGGCCGCGCCGGAAGCGCCGATGGACCTGAGCCAGGCGTTGCCCGGCAAGTCGCTGGGCAAACTGCCTTCCAGCGCGCAACAGCTTCAAACCCTGTCATCGGAATTGAGGCAGGGCCAGCCCAAGCTGGCCTCGGCCAGGCAGAAAACCGACGCCCTGGCGCAGGAAGCGGCGGCGCTCAGGAAGAAGCTGATCGAGACGGCGGCCCGCATCGAGACGCTGGAGCGGCAGCAGATCGAAGCCGATATCCGCATCGTGAGCCTGACTGCCGAGAACGCGCGCCTCAGCAAGGGCTTTGTCAATGACCGGGTGGCGGTGACCAGGCTTCTGGCGGTGCTGGAACGGCTGCAGCATGACATGCCGCCCGCCCTGGCGATGCGCCCCAACGATGCGCTTGGCGCGGCACGCGGCGCCATGCTGATCGGCGCCTCGCTGCCGCCGATCTATGCCCAGGCAGCGGCTTTGTTGCGGCGGATCGATGCCCTGAGGCGCACGCGCGACGATCTGGAGCGCCAGAAAGCCGCCGCCGCCGACACCACGGCGCGGCTGAATGTGGCCCGGGGCCAGCTCGATGAGCTGCTGGCCGAGAAAGAGCGCGAGGCCAGGGACGCCGCCGAAAATTACGACAGTTTAAAGAGCAGGCTGCAGGAAGTCGCCAGACAGGCTTCGGATTTCCAGGCCTTGCTGAGCCGTGTCCGGACGCTGCGCCAGGACGGCGGACCGCAGCAGGGCGTCGTCACCGTCGAGGCCGCCTCGGCGGGTTCCCTGGGCGCGCTGGCCCGGAACTCCCTGCTGGCGCCCGTGGTTACGGCCGCAAAGCCGGCAAAGGAAAGCGGAACTCCCGGACTTTCCTATGCAACCCGACCCGGCGCGCAGGTGATCGCGCCGTCGGACGGCAAAGTTTTATACGCCGGCCCTTACCATAAGAGCGGACAAGTGTTGATCCTGGAGATAACCACCGGCTACGATGTGGTCTTGGCGGGTCTGGGACGGGTGACGGTAAAACCCAACGATCAATTGCTCGCAGGCGAGCCGGTAGGAAACATGCCGCTGGAGGCGGCTGACAATCGGCTTTATTTCGAACTGCGTCATGATGGTCGCGGGTCATCACCGGAGCCCTGGCTCAAGGAAAATGCGCATGCCGCGGTTGGAAAGGCGAATGGTACATGAAGAAGGTTGCGTTGCTCGGTCTGGGTCTCGTCGGCGGTTTCACCGCGGCGATGTTCGCGCTTCCTGAGGCAAAGGGCGCGGCTTACTCCAGCGCCTATAGCCAGCTCAATCTCTTCAGCGACGCCTTCGAACGCGTGCGCGCCAACTATGTGCGCCCCGTCAAGGACAGCGAGCTGATCGACGCCGCCATCCAGGGCATGGTGTCGAACCTGGATCCGCACTCCAGCTATATGGACAGCAAAAGCTTCGGCGACATGCAGATCACCACCAAGGGCCAGTTCGGCGGGGTGGGCATCGAAGTCACCCAGGACACGGCCGACGGCCTGGTCAAGGTGATCTCGCCGATCGACGGCACGCCCGCCAGCCGCGCCGGCATCAAGACCGGCGACCGCATCGCCGGCATCGACGGACAGTCCATCGCCGGCCTGCCGCTGAACGAGGCCATCGACAAGATGCGCGGTGCCGCCGGAACCAAGATCACGCTCACCATCCTGCGCGAGGGCGAGAAGAAGCCCTTCGACGTCACCCTGGTGCGCGCCATCGTATCGGTGGATGCGGCGACCTACCGCCGCGAAGCCGATATCGGCTATATCCGCCTGCCCGGTTTCAACGAGCAGACCGCGGAAGGCCTGGAACATGCGATCCGCGATCTCAAGAAGCAGATCGGGCCGGGCATCAAGGGTTACGTCCTCGACCTGCGCAACAATCCGGGCGGGCTTTTGGATCAGGCCATCCAGGTGTCGGATGACTTGCTGACCACGGGCGAAATCGTTTCAACGCGCGGGCGCCATTCCGAAGACACCCAGCGTTACGACGCCAAGGGCGGCGACATCACCGACGGCAAGGCCATCGTGGTGCTGGTCAATGGCGGCACCGCATCGGCTTCGGAAATCGTGGCCGGGGCGCTCCAGGATCACAAGCGCGCCACCGTCATCGGCATGACGAGCTTCGGCAAGGGCTCAGTGCAGACGATCATCCCGCTGGGCGACAATCGCGGCGCGCTGCGCCTGACCACGGCGCGCTACTACACGCCGTCCGGGCATTCGATCCAGGCGCAGGGCATCATTCCCGATATCCAGGTGGCGCAGGGCGACGAGGCGGCGGTGCCCAAGCTGGCGCGTCCGTCCGAAGCCGATCTGCGCGGTCATCTGGTGGGCGAGCCCGTGCCCGCCAAGCGCGCCAATGCGCCGGTTATCAAGCCCGCGCCCGGCACCAAATATGACGACTTCCAGCTGTCCTATGCCATGGACCTGCTGCATGGAAAAATGACGGTGGCGTCCGCCACCGGGGCCGTGGACAAGCCAACCGCCAGCGTGGCGCACTAGGCCCGTTATCCCGCATGCGAAAGGCCCGCCCCCTGGCGGGCCTTTTTGCTTGTGGGCCCTTTACGGAATCGCGAGCCGTGCATCCCGCACGGCGACCATCCGCGGCCGGAGGAGCTTCAAAAATATAAATAGCCCTGAAAGATGGCTTTAACCTTTCTTAACCATGCCGCTGCCAAATAGGCCCATGGCTGCTGCCGCCGAATCCGCAGAAGGCATCCTTGCGTCCAAAGGCGGGCGGGCACTCGCGTTTGCCTGCTCGTTCACCTTCTGCCTGATCGCGGCGGGCGCCCTGGCGATCACCCTGTTCGGCTGTCCGCACCCTCCGGCCATTACCCTGGACCTGCCGGCCGAAACCCAGTCCCATCATCCCGCGCCCGTCGTCGCACAGGTGAATGGCGGCACCCCGACCAGCCCGGTCACGCATTTGCTCTATGCCGGAAAGGCGCTGCTGGCCGATCCCAGCCTGGTGGAAAATACCAGCCAGGGCCCCTTGCCCCGCATTGCCGATGACGGCCGCAAGCCCATGACCGCCTATGCGGCGCCCGCGCCCATCAGCACCAAATTCAAGATCGCCATTGTCGTGAACGGGCTGGGCCTTTCGGCGCTGGCGACCAAGGCGGCGCTTGACGGTCTTCCCTCCGGCGTGACGCTGGGCTTTGCCCCCTATGCGGGAGATGTCGCAACCTGGGTTTCCGACGCCCGCGCCAGGGGCCATGAGGTCCTGCTGGAAGTTCCGATGGAGCCGCTGGATTTCCCGGACAGCGATCCGGGGCCCCATACCTTGCGGGCCGGACAGGAAGAAGAAGCCAATATCCAGCGCCTGACCTGGGCGCTGACGCGATTCACCGGTTACGCCGGCGTGACCAATCTTCTGGGCCAGCGTTTCCTGTCCGACAGCCAGGCGCTGTCGCCGGTTCTGACCTATCTCAACCGCCGTGGCCTGTATGTGTTCGACAATGGCGCCGCCAGCCAGTCGGTGCTGCCCAGCGTGGCGGGCCAGGTGGGCATTCTGGCGGCGCAAAGCGGCCCGGCGATCGACAGCATACAGACGGCGCCCGAGATAGACCGCCGGCTTTCCGATCTTGAAACCCAGGCGCGCGCCAATGGCAGCGCGGTCGGCGCGGCCTTCCTGTATCCGGTTTCCATCGCGCGCATTGCGGCATGGGCCAAGGGGCTGGAATCGCGGGGCTTTGTGTTGGTGCCCGTATCGGCCATACTGGCACAGCCGAAATAACAGGCGCAAAAGAAGCGCGCCGCGTTCTGAAGTGAAGCCCAGATATGTCTTCCGATCTTCCCTACCGGCCTTGCGTCGGCATCATGCTGTTCAACCGCAGCGGCAAGGTCTTTGTCGGCCGGCGCATCGACCAGACCGTCGAAGGCTGGCAGATGCCCCAGGGCGGCATCGACAAGGGCGAGACGCCGGAACAGGCGGCAAGGCGCGAGCTGCAGGAAGAAGCCGGTACCGACAAGGCAGATATCCTGGCCGAGATGGAAGAATGGGTGACCTATGACCTGCCCAAGCATCTGATTGGCGTGGCGTTCCACGGCAAATACAAAGGCCAGAAGCAGAAATGGTTCGCCATGCGCTTTACCGGACAGGATGCCGATATCGACCTCGGCGCCCATGAGCCGGAATTTTCCGCCTTTCAATGGGTGGATCTGGACAAGCTTCCCGACCTGATTGTTCCCTTCAAGCGTGATACATACCGGCGCGTCATCGCCGCCCTGGGCCGTTACGCATGAAGTCCGGCGGCCACCGCAAGCCACCGGTTCTGATGATTCACGGCGCCTTTTGCGGCCCCTGGTCGCTGGACGGGCTGAAGCAAAAATTCGAGGAGGCGGGCTATGCGGTGAAGGCGCCGACCTTGCGCTTCCATGGCCGAAAGCCGGCGCCTGCGGCCCTGGGCACCACCGGCCTTTCCGATTATATCGCCGATCTGGAAGATGAATTGGGCGCGCTGAAACAGGCGCCTATCCTTCTGGGCCATTCCATGGGCGGTCTGCTGGCGCAGCAACTGGCGGCGCGCCATGCGGTCAGGGCGCTGGTTCTGCTGGCGCCTTCGGCGCCCTGGGGAATCCCGCCCACAACCCTGTTCGAGATCGGCGCCGCCCAGGCGCTGCACCTGCATCCCGGTTACTGGAACCGCGTCCTGGAGCCCAACCGGGATGTCGCGCTGGCCCATTCGCTGGACAAGCTGCCGCGCCACATGCGGGACGAGGTCTTTGACCGGCTGATGCCGGAATCGGGCCGCGCCACGTTCGAGATCATGAACTGGGGGCTGGACTTCAATCACGCCAGCGAAGTCGAAGCCGATAAGGTCCAGGCACCCCTTCTGTTCCTGACCGGCAGCGATGACCGCATCAATCCGCCTTCGACCGTGGCGCGCATCGCCGCGCTCTATGGCGATCGTGCCACCCATGAGGTGCTGGACGGCATGGGGCACTGGCTGATCGGCGAGCCCGGTTGGGAACGCCTGGCGGAACGGGTGCTGGGTTGGCTGGACGGCCTGAAGCTCAAATAGAAAAATGCGCGCCGACAGCCGGAGCTGTTTGGCTGCTAACTCTTGGCGTCCGTGCGGCGCCTGTTGAAGTCCTTCATGAAGGCCTGCAACGTATCCACCGAAGCGATCTTGGCGGCGGCATCGCGGAAGGCGAGGCCGTGATGGTCGATATCCGATGACAAGACAGCGAACAGATTGGCGTCGGGCGTGCCATTCATGCGGGGCAGGAAGCGTTCGCGCAGCCGCGCCAGCGCGGTCTGGTCGTTGGCTAGGCTGTAGGCAACGGCGGCACGCATGGCCAGGGCGCGGTCGCTCTCATCGAACGGCGCCGGATCGCTCCAGCGCGCGTCCAGCAGTTTCTCGCTTTTTTGTCCGGCAATGGCCCAGTTTCCGGCTTCCCAATAGATGTCGGCGCGCAAGCGCTTGGTGTAATCGGCCTGATCGACCGCGATCAGGTCCAGGGCATTGTCCCATTGCCTCAGGGCGGCGAAGGCACGCGCCTCCAGGATCATGCGCTCATGTATCTGGGCATCAGGCAGGCCAGTGATCTGGGAATCGCGCATGGCGGCGACCGCCTTGTTGGGCTTGCGATCCATCAGATAGACGGCGGCAAGCTGCGTGGCGACCTGGGCCTTGGCAACGCCGTCCAGACGCTTGTCCACCTGATAGGCCAGAAGATTGGCTGCCGGTCCCAGCAGATCGACAGCCACCAGCCGGTCCGACATGCGCCTGTCAGGCATTGTGCGCTGCGAAGACATTACCCAAAACAATACCGTCAACCTGTCGCAGATCGCCGAGGCGCGCGTCGCTTATGGCGGTGCCGGCACCATGAGCGATGTGTAGCAGCCCCGCTATGGCAGTCAGCTTTTCGACATCCTGATGCCGTTCTGACCTCGCAGCCGGAACGCAAAAGAGCCCTGCCGCAAGGCCGGGCTCTTTCTTTTTCGGGTGACGGGACCGGGTATCGCGCCCGTCGGAAGCCAGTTCAAATCCCGGCAACTTCAGTCGTCGCGATAAACCTTCTCACGTCTTTCATGGCGCTCCTGCGCTTCGATCGACAGAGTCGCGATCGGGCGGGCGTCCAGCCGCTTGAGCGAGATCGGTTCGCCGGTTTCCTCGCAGAAGCCATAAGAACCATCCTCGATCCGGCGCAGCGCCGCGTCGATCTTGGTAATCAGCTTGCGCTGCCGGTCGCGGGTGCGAAGCTCAAGCTGGCGCTCGGCTTCGGTGGAAGCCCTGTCCGCCAAGTCGGCATGCGGCACAGTCTCGGCCTGCAAATTCTGGATCGTCTCGCGGCTTTCCTTGAGGATTTCATCTTTCCAGAGATTGAGCTTGCGGCGGAAATATTCCCGCTGGCGCTCATTCATGAAGGGCTCATCTTCCGACGGGCGGTAGTCGGCAGAGACCTGGTTTGCCATGTATACTCCCTTCGACACGCGACGTATGACCGGAGCGAAAGACCCAAGCCAATGCGCCCCGTGGGCCGGGGTTATAGCGGCGGCAAAGGGGCCATCGCAAACGGAATTGCGCGCCGCCGCGAACGCCGCACAGAAAATAAGCAATTGCTCGGATAACCAAGCAATAATTGGCCTTTTTCAGGGTTTCACTGGCGAAAGCCAACATCAAAATTTTTTGCGCCGCAGCGAACCCGATGGTCCTCGCGGGTTCGGGACAGGAATTGTCCAGGCGCCATTTTCGACGCGCAGGCGGGAACAGATGGTTCGTGCGAACTAAGGCCGCGCGATGCACCGCGCTGCACCGGAATACGGATCGGCGGCGACCTGGCCCCAAATGAAAACGCCCCCGCTCGCGGGGGCGTTTTCTCTGGATGGTTGCGGGGACAGGATTTGAACTTATCGAATTGCTTTTTTAGGATAGTTTATTACCTAGTTTATTACTTTTGGCAGGTATGGCTAGGTCACCCGACGCCCGAAAGCACGCCCTGAAGGAGCCCATCACCCAAATTCGGCGGGGGCTAGCAATCTATCGGACCAACGCCTCACCCTATTGGTTCGCCCGAATTCGCCTACCGCTTACGAAGCGTAACATCGTTCGATCGACCAAGGAAACGTCACGGCTTCAAGCCCGAAAGGCGGCTGAGGAGCTT
>CAYFKU010000010.1:0-5572 GCA_964343955.1 uncultured Rhizobium sp.
GTGATCACCATTCCCACCGCCGAATTTTCGTCCCTCAATCTGGGCCAGGCGGTGCTGCTGGTGGGTTATGAATGGCTGAAATCCGCCGACACAACCCCGGCGATGCGGACCCGGCCCGATCCCGCCCTGCCCGCCAGCCGCTTCGAGCTGGTCGGACTCTTCGATCACCTGGAAAAGGAACTGGACGCGGCCCAGTTCTTTTTCCCGCCCGCCAAGCGCGAGGCCATGGTGCGGAACATCCGCGCCATGATAATGCGGTCCGGACTGACCGATCAGCAGGTACGCACCATCCGCGGGATGATCGTGGCGCTGGTGCGAAACAAGTATCGAGGACAGAAGTGACCTTTGTTCCCGTCATCGGTTTTGTGATTGTAGCGCTGGCCGCCATCGCTTTCGCGGCCGTGCCGCTGTGGCGCAAGGCGCCGGAGAAACTATCGGGAAAAAATCGCGTCATCCTGCTGGCGGCCACGAGCCTGTCGATCCTGGGCATCGGCGGCGGCACTTATGTTCTTCTGGGCCGCCCGCATCTGGCGGTGCGCGAGGCGCAAGGGCTGGAAAGCCGCGAGATGAGCGCGATGGTGCCTTATCTGATCAAGCGGGTGCGGGAGAATCCGGGCGATCCGCGCGCCTGGCGCTTCCTGGCCCAGGCCTATATGTCGGTCAATGACGTGCGCGATGCCGCAAGGGCGCTGGCCAGGGAGATTGCCATTCGCGGACGCGGCGATGCCGTGCTGAATTCGGCCTATGGCGAAGCGCTGGTGCTGCAGAATGGCGGGCAGGTGCCGCCGGAAGCCGAAGAAGCCTTCAACGATGCGCTGAAGGTTGATCCGCGCAATACGCCGGCGCGCTTCTATCTGGGCCTGGCCAAGGCCATCCGCCGGGACAATGCGGGCGCCGTCGCGCTTTGGGAAAGCCTGCTGGCCGATACGCCGTCGGATGCGCCGCTGCACCAGACGCTGGTGGACCGGCTGGCGATGCTGCGCGCCCAGGAGGTTTCGCAGGGCGGCGGCAATGGCGCGCCCAATCCGCGCGCGATGGTGGCGATGCTGGCGGCGCGGCTGAAGGCCGATCCCAATGATGCGCTGGGCTGGGTGCGCCTGATGCGCGCCTATTCGGTGCTGGGAGAAACGGAAAAGGCCAGGCAGGCATTGGCTGATGCCCGCAAGGCCTTTCCCGACAATCCCGATGCCCAGACCGCCTTCAATACGGCGGCAAAGGCGCTGAAGCTTCAATAACCCCTGCTCAGATGCATTGGCGCGCCGGATTTTGCGGCGTGAGCAGAAGCACCGAGCGACGTGTACAAGACATACACGAGTGAAGGTGCGACACACTCACGACGCAATACACAAGCGCCTCAGTACGGCATCCGGCGCTTGGTATAGAGCCGGTCCGCGTGAACCTTTTCCTCGGTTCCCGCCGGGCCCATGCGGCGGCCCTGATCGATTTCCTGCTGCGGCGTAGCGCCCGGAGGGCCATTGCCCAGCCACTTCACATTGTTCTTCTTGGCCGCAAGACGAATGCGCTCCAGATCCTCTTCCAGGCGCTTGGAAGCGGGAAGCGCCGCGCGCTGTTCCCGGGTCAGATCTTCCCGGATCGCATCATAACCCAGATGCGACCAGCCATTGTCGGATGGACCGGGCTCGGCAAAAGCCAGGCCCTTCACCGCCATCAGTTGCTCGGCCGCCATGGCGGAGCGGCGGTTTTCCAGCTTGAAGCCCATGGTGATTTCACCCTTGGGATTGTGGGGCCAGGTATCGGCCAGGCGCAGATATTCATTCTGGCTGACCCCCCAGATATGCGCGGCGAAAGTCTGGCTGCCCGCACCGCGGACGCCTTCGATCGGCAGTTCTTCCACGCCGGGCCAGGTCCATTTGTAGCGGCCGCCCGCGATGGCGATCTCGGCGGCTTCCGGCGATTCCATTTCACAGATCAGAACGCCATGGGCACCGGCGGCCAGAGACTGATGAATCTGCCAGACATTGGCGCGCATCGACGGACCATCGAAGCCCCAGGCCGGCAGGGTGACGAACACCATCGGGGTGCGGTGGCCGGACGGCGTGGGGCCGCCATCGACCAGACCCTGCATGAAGTTGCGCAGGCCATCGAAGTTGAAGCTGTCATTCTCCATTTCATAGTTGATGGCGTCGCAATAGGTCTTGGCCATGCGCTTGCCTTCTTCATAGGTGTCCGGCGCACCGGAGGCACCGAACTCGGCATAGGCGACGACCTGATTGTCTTCCCACAGCTCGATCGCCTTGTTGATCCGGCGCGGCTTGTAGTTGGGATCGACGGTGGGAACCCATGGCAGCGTGCGGGCCCAGTTGGCCTTGAAGCCGTAACCCTTGCTGGCGGTGCCGATATAATGAGGGCTGTCCAGCATGCTGCGTCCGGTCGCCTTGGGCACACCCGGCGGATAGCCGCCGCCCGCAGGCTTGGCGGGCTGGGCCAGGACTTCGCCGGCGGCGCCGACCACACCGGCGCTGACCATGCCGAAACCCTTCAGGAAATCGCGCTTCTTCAGTCTTTTAAGATCGTCCATCGTCTCCCCCTTGTCCCCTTGCGTCTTGGCCCGCCGGGTTTGGCCGGTTTGAATTGGGCGAAAAACTGTCACGTCCCCGCCGGCTTGTCAGCCGATTTCAACCGCTGCGGTGCAGCACCGAGACCGCGAAGCATTTGCTCGACCGCCTGGGCCGCCGCTTCGACCGCCGCGGGGTCCCGGCCGCGCACCACAAGTTGTGCGCCCATGGGCTTTGCCGCGCCCTCGCGATAGAAGGGATAGGAACCGATGGCCACATTTTTATGCGCCTTCTGGACATCGGCCAGGCCGGGGGCGATCACGCCTTCGGGCACATCGGCCTCAAGGGTCACACTTTGTACGGCCGCGCCGCGCGGAAGGCCCGGAGCCAGGGCTTCCATCATCGCCCGCATCACCATGGGAACACCGGCCAGCACATAGACATTGCCGATGTGGAAGCCGGGCGCGACCGACACGGAATTGGGAACCAGCAGGGCGCCATGGGGAATGCGGGCCATGCGCTTTCGCATGTCATTGAACTCGCCCGGCGGGTAACGCGCCTCCAGCAGGGCATAGGCCTCCGGGTGATAGCCGATGCCCACGCCAAAGGCCCTGGCCACCGCATCGGCGGTGATGTCGTCATGGGTGGGACCGATGCCGCCGGTTGTGAAGACCAGGGTATGGCGGGCGCGCAGGGCATTGAGGGCGGCGACAATCTCATCTTCCACATCGCCCACCACCCGCACTTCGCGCAGATCGATGCCCAGGGCCCCAAGGAACCGGGCGATATAGCTGCTGTTGGTGTCCTGGGTGCGGCCGGAAAGGATTTCGTCCCCGATCACCAGAACAGCAGCGGTTGCGGGTTCATGGGAGGGCGCCATTCAGGATCCTGTAACAGGGGCTTGTTTTAAGTCTTGGGCTTTTATCGCATGGGACTCTATATTCCCCAATCATGACCATCCTGCCCCAATCCGAAATTTTCGAGGCCGCCCGCAAGGCCCATTTCGCCGTCACGGTGCATCAGGCAGCCGATTTCGAGGGCATGCGCCGCGCCGGCCGCCTGGCCGCCGAAGTGCTGGACCTGCTGGTGCCGCTGGTCAAACCCGGCGTCACCACCGCCGCCCTGGACAAGGTGGCCTATGATTATGTCATCGCCCATGGCGCCATACCGGCTTGCCTGAACTATCGTGGCTATCGCCACACGGTCTGCACCTCGATCAATCATGTCGTCTGCCACGGCATTCCCAATGACAAGCCGTTGCGCGACGGCGACATCGTCAACATCGACGTCACGGTCATCCTGGACGGCTGGCATGGCGACACCAGCCGCATGTATCCGGTCGGCGATGTGAAGCGCAAAGCCGAACGGCTGGTCGAAATCACCTATGAATCCATGATGCGCGGCATCGCGGCGGTGAAGCCGGGCGCCACCACAGGCGATATCGGCTTTGCCATCCATTCTTTCGCCGAGGGCCAGGAGAAATGCGCCGTGGTGCGCGACTTCTGCGGCCACGGGCTTGGCAAGGTGTTCCATGCCCTGCCCAACATCGTGCATTACGGCAAGGCCGGCCACGGCATCGCCCTGAAGCCCGGCATGTTCTTCACCATCGAGCCCATGATCAATCTGGGCGGCTATGGCGTGAAGGTGCTGAGCGATGGCTGGACCGCGGTGACGCGCGACCGTTCGCTGTCGGCCCAGTTCGAACATTCGGTCGGCGTGACCGAGACGGGGGTGGAAATCTTCACCTTGTCGCCCAAGGGCTGGCATAAGCCACCTTATCTCTGAGAGACAAAGTGAGCGAGGCGAGCGACACTCAAACGCCTCTGATCGCGTCTGAAGACACCGGTCCTGCCGGCCACCGGATGCGGTTGCGCGAGCGTTTCCTGAAGGGCGGCGCCGACGCCATGCCGGACTATGAGCTTCTGGAAATGACGCTGTTCGCGGTCATTCCGCGCCGGGACACCAAACCATTGGCCAAGGCATTGCTGCTGCGCTTCGGCAGCTTTGCCGAGGTGATCGCCGCCCCGCGCGCTCGCCTGATGGAAGTGAAAGGCGTCGGTGAAGCCGTCGTCCATCATCTCAAGATCATCGAGGCCGCCGCCCAGCGACTGGCCAAAACCAGGGTGATCGGCCGGCCCGCGCTGTCATCCTGGACGGCGCTGCTGGACTATTGCACCACGACCATGGCGCGCAGCGCCCAGGAGGAATTCCGCATCCTGTTCCTGGACCGCAAGAATGTGCTGATCGCCGACGAGATTCAGAGCAAAGGCACGGTGGATCACACCCCGGTCTATCCGCGGGAGATCGTGAAGCGGGCGCTGGAATTGTCAGCCAGCGCCATCATCCTGGTGCACAATCATCCGAGCGGCGATCCCACCCCGTCCAGGGCCGATATCGCCATGACCCGCGACGTGGCGAACGCCGCCAGGGCGCTGGGCATTGCGGTCCACGACCATCTGGTCATCGGCCGTGGCGGCCATGCCAGCTTTAAATCCTTGGGATTGCTGTAGAAATCAATTCTTCCGCCGGATGGGCTTTCCGCGTTAGAAGCACGCGTAAATCTTCGCTGGTGTCCCCATGATCCCTCGTTACGCCCGTGACAAGATGGTCTCCATCTGGTCGCCCGAAACCAAATTCCGCATCTGGTTCGAGATCGAGGCGCACGCCACAGACGCGCTGGCCGAACTGGGCGTGGTGCCGAAAGAAGCCGCGGCGAAGGTATGGGAGAAGGGCAAGGCCGCCACCTTCGACGTGGCGCGGATCGACGAGATCGAGCGCGAGGTCAAGCATGACGTCATCGCCTTCCTGACCCATCTGTCCGAGATCGTCGGTCCGGAAGCGCGTTTCGTGCACCAGGGCATGACGTCAAGCGACGTGCTGGATACCTGCCTGAATGTGCAATTGGCCCGCGCCGCCGACATCCTGATCGAAGATGCCGACGCGCTGCTGGCGGCGCTGAAGAAGCGCGCCCTGGAATACAGGATGACGCCCACCATCGGGCGCAGCCACGGCATTCATGCCGAACCGACGACCTTTGGCGTGAAGCTCGCCACTTA
>CAYFKU010000010.1:5582-7401 GCA_964343955.1 uncultured Rhizobium sp.
GCGGCACGCGCCGAAATCGCCACCTGCGCCATTTCCGGCGCGGTCGGCACCTTTGCCAATATCAATCCGCAGGTCGAAGAGCATGTCGCAAAAGCCATGAACCTGGCGGTCGAGCCGGTTTCGACCCAGGTGATCCCGCGCGATCGCCACGCCGCCTATTTCGCCGCGCTGGGCGTGGTCGCCTCGTCGCTGGAACGGCTGGCCGTGGAGATCCGCCATCTGCAGCGCACCGAAGTGCTGGAGGCCGAGGAATATTTCTCGCCCGGCCAGAAGGGTTCATCCGCCATGCCGCACAAGCGCAATCCGGTGCTGACCGAGAATGTCACGGGCCTGGCCCGCATGGTGCGCTCTTACGCCATTCCCGCGATGGAGAATGTGGCGCTGTGGCATGAGCGCGATATCTCCCATTCCTCGGTCGAGCGTTACATCGGCCCGGACGCCACCATCACACTCGACTTTGCCCTGGCCCGCATGACCGGGGTGATCGAGAAGCTGGTGGTCTATCCCGACCGGATGCAGAAGAATCTGGATGCCACGCATGGCCTGGTGCACAGCCAGCGCGTGCTCTTGGCCCTGACCCAGGCCGGCCTGTCGCGCGAGGACAGCTATCGCCTGGTGCAAAAGAACGCCATGCGCGCCTGGAACGGCGAAGGCAATCTGCTGGATCTGCTGAAAGCCGATCCCGATGTCTCCAGGGCGCTGGGCGAGGACAAGCTGAACAGCCTGTTCGACCTGGGCTATCACCTGAAACAGGTGGACACGATCTTCAAAAGGGTCTTTGGCTGAGGCTGCCCCTCACCCTTCGGCAGGCCGAGGGGTGAGGAGCGTCCGGCTGGCTAACGCGCCTGGCTGACCTCGGCCACGGCATTGTTCAGGCATTCGCGCAGCTTTTCGCGGATCGCGGCATCGCTGACCGAACCATCCAGCTCGGCCCGCAGCTTGCGGAACACATCCTCGTCGCCGGATTCCTGGAAATCGGCGGCGATCACGCCCAGAACGAACTGCTCGGCGGCGTCGCCCGTCAGGCCTTTTTTCTCCGCCGCCCAGTTGCCGATCAGCCGGTTGCGGCGGGCTTCCACCTTGAAGCGCAGTTCCGCGTCATGGGCCCATTTGGATTCAAATCCTTTGCGGCGGTCGTCCATCCCAAGTGCCATAGTCAACTCCATGTAATCATTCACTATTTTCTGATTCTGACATGGCATCATGTCAACATTGCGCCATGTTCCGGCAAGGATGTGGGTATGCGGCGCAAAAGATTGCCGTTGCTGCGCCCGATCCGTTAAGTTCGGCCTTCCTGGGCCGCGGGCGGAGCAGCCCTTTAAAATGTAAGGATATTCGCCATGAAGCGCCGCCGCGTCATCTACGAAGGCAAAGCCAAGATCCTCTATGAAGGCACCGAGCCGGGCACGGTCATCCAGTATTTCAAGGATGACGCGACCGCCGGCAATGGCGCCAAGAAGGACACGATCGAAGGCAAGGGCGTCCTCAACAACCGCATCAGCGAATATCTGATGACCCAGCTTCAGGGCATCGGGGTGCCGACCCATTTCGTGCGCCGCCTGAACATGCGCGAGCAACTGATCCGCGAAGTCGAGATCATTCCCCTGGAAGTGGTGGTGCGCAATGTCGCCGCCGGCTCCATGTCCAAGCGGCTGGGGATCGAAGAGGGCACGCCCCTGCCCCGCTCCATCATCGAATATTACTACAAGAATGACGGCCTTCAGGACCCCTGGGTCTCGGAAGAACACATCACCGCCTTCGGCTGGGCATCGCCGCAAGACCTAGACGACATCGTCAACCTGACCATCCGGGTGAACGA
>CAYFKU010000010.1:7411-7719 GCA_964343955.1 uncultured Rhizobium sp.
GACTATATGCGGATCGTGCTGGCCGACGAGATCAGCCCGGACAATTGCCGGCTGTGGGACGTCACCACCAACGAGAAGCTGGACAAGGACCGCTTCCGCCGCGACCTGGGCGGCGTCGTCGAGGCTTACAGCGAAGTCGCAAAACGCTTGGGAATCATGCCCGAATCGGTGCAAGGCGAGAACAAAGGTCCGGTCCTGGTTCAATAACCTGTCATCGCCGCCCGCGCGGCGATCCAACTTTCCAGAAGCACCATGAAAGTTCGCGTTTTTATCACTCTGAAGAACGGTGTTCTCGACCCCCAGGGCAA
>CAYFKU010000010.1:7797-51197 GCA_964343955.1 uncultured Rhizobium sp.
GCTCAGTCGGCGAAGTGCGTCAGGGCAAGGTGATCGATCTGGACCTGTCCGAGACCGACGCCGACAAGGCGAAAGCCGAGCTGAAAGCCATGTGCGAAAAGCTGCTGGCCAATACGGTCATCGAGAAATACGAGATTGAGCTGAAGGGATGACGCCGTTCCTGCGCCATCAGCCCCCTCTCCCCCGCTGCGCGGGGGCGAGGGTTGGGGTGAGGGGGCGTTATCCGGTATCTGCCATCCCCCTCACCCTTGCCCTCTCCCCCAAAGGGGGAGAGGGGATGGAGCGCCCATGAAATCAGCAGTTATCGTCTTTCCCGCTTCCAATTGTGACCGCGACGCCAAGGTCGCGCTGGAACAGATGACCGGCAAGACGCCCGCCATGGTCTGGCACCAGGATACCGAACTGCCGGACGTCGATCTGGTGCTGCTGCCTGGCGGTTTCTCTTACGGCGATTACCTGCGCTGCGGCGCCATGGCCAGCCAGTCCGCCATCATGAAGGAAGTGAAGGCCCATGCCGACAAGGGCGGCATGGTGCTGGGCGTGTGCAACGGCTTCCAGGTGCTGACCGAAAGCCACATGCTTCCGGGCGCCCTGATGCGCAACGCCGGCCTGAAATTCGTCTGCAAGCCGGTCGGCCTGGAGGTGGAAGAGACCCAGTCCGGCTTCACCCGCAAATATGAAAAGGGCCAGCGGGTGACCTTTCCCGTGGCGCATGGCGAAGGAAGCTATTTCGCCGATGAGGAAACCCTGAACCGGCTGGAGGGCGAGAACCGTGTCGCCTTCCGCTATGCCACCGGCGAAAATCCCAATGGTTCGGCGCGGAACATCGCCGGCATCCTGTCGGAAAAGCGCAATGTCCTGGGCCTGATGCCCCATCCCGAGCGGGTGGTGGACCAGGTGCTGGGCGGCACCGACGGCCGCAAATTGTTCCAGAGCCTGATCGAAACGCTGTCCTGAGTTGAACCCATGACAAAGATCACGCCGGAGATGGTGGGCGAGCACGGGCTCTCAGACGCCGAATATGACCGCATCCTGACCCTGATGGGCCGCGAGCCCAGCATGGTCGAGCTGGGCATCTTCTCGGTGATGTGGAGCGAGCATTGCTCCTACAAGTCTACCCGCGCCCATCTGAAGAAGCTGCCGACCAAGGCGCCGTGGGTGATCCAGGGCCCGGGCGAAAATGCCGGCGTCATCGATATCGGCGACGGCGATGCCGCCATCTTCAAGATGGAAAGCCACAACCATCCGTCTTTCATCGAGCCCTATCAGGGCGCGGCGACCGGCGTGGGCGGCATCATGCGCGACGTCTTCACCATGGGCGCGCGGCCCATCGCCATGATGAACGCGCTGCGCTTCGGCGAGCCGTCGCATCCCAAGACCCGGCACCTGGTCAGCGGCGTTGTCTCGGGCATCGGCGGCTATGGCAATTGCATGGGCGTGCCGACCGTGGGCGGCGAGGTCAATTTCCACAAAAGCTATAACGGCAACATCCTGGTCAATGCCATGTGCGTCGGCCTGGCCAGGGCCGACAACATCTTCCTGTCGGCCGCCAAGGGTGCCGGCAACCCGGTCGTCTATGTCGGCTCCAAGACGGGCCGCGCCGGCATCCATGGCGCCACCATGGCGAGCGCCGAGTTCGACGATGCGTCGGAAGAAAAGCGCCCCACCGTGCAGGTCGGCGATCCCTTCACCGAAAAGCTGTTGCTGGAAGCATGCCTGGAACTGATGGCGACCGACGCCATCATCGCCATCCAGGACATGGGCGCGGCGGGCCTTACATCCTCATCCGCCGAGATGGGCGACAAAGGCGGCAGCGGCATCGAGCTGGACCTCGACAAGGTGCCCCAGCGCGAGGCCAACATGACGGCCTATGAGATGATGCTGTCGGAGAGCCAGGAGCGGATGCTGGCGGTGTTGAAGCCCGGCCGCGAAAAGGAAGCCGAAGCCATCTTCAAGAAGTGGGAGCTGGACTTCGCCGTCATCGGCATCACCACCGACACCAAGCGCCTTGTCGTCAAGCACAAGGGCCGGATCGAGGCCGACATGCCGATCACCGCCCTGTCGGATGAAGCCCCGGTCTATGAGCGCCCCTACACCGAACGCCCCGCGCTGACGGGCGAGCCCGCCTTCGACAAAAGCAAGAATGTGCTGGCCTCACTGAAGACCATCCTGGCCTCGCCTGACATGGCGTCGCGCCGCTGGGTGTGGGAACAGTATGACCATACCGTCATGGCCGACACGGTGCAGGTGCCGGGTGGCGACGCCGCCGTGGTGCGGGTGCATGGCACCAGGAAGGGCCTGGCCATCACCACCGACGTGACGCCGCGCTATTGCCGACCCGATCCCTTCGAAGGCGGCAAGCAGGCCGTGGCGGAAGCCTGGCGCAACCTGACCGCGGTCGGCGCCAAGCCCCTGGCGGTCACAGACAACCTGAACTACGGCAATCCGCAGAAGCCCGAGATCATGTGGGAGATCGTGGCCGGCATCGACGGCATCGGCGCCGCCTGCCGTGCACTGGATTTCCCGGTCATCGGCGGCAACTGCTCGCTCTATAACGAAACCAATGGCGAAGGCATTTTGCCCACGCCTGCGATCGGCGGCGTCGGCCTGATGGCGGATGTGACCAGGATGGCCACCGTCGCCTTCAAGCGCGCCGGTGATGTGATCATCCTGATCGGCGAGACAAAAGGCCATCTGGGCCAGTCCATTTACCTGCGCGAGATCGAAGGCCGGGAAGAAGGCGCCGCGCCCAAGGTGGACCTGGCCCTCGAAAAGAAAAACGGCGATTTCGTGCGCGGGCTGATCGAGGCTGGCCGTGTCGATACGGTGCACGACGTTTCCGACGGTGGTCTTCTGGTGGCGATTGCCGAAATGGCGATGCCCTTTGGGCTTGGCGCAAATATCGGCCTGGCTGGCCTGCCCGAGGCCATTCCCTTCTGGTTCGGCGAGGACCAGGGACGCTATGTGATCGCCGCACCGTTCGCGGAGGCCGAGAAGATCGTGGCCGAAGCCCGCGCCGCTGCCATCACGGTGGCAGAGCTGGG
Organism: uncultured Rhizobium sp.; assembly: GCA_964343955.1. GTDB lineage: Bacteria > Pseudomonadota > Alphaproteobacteria > Micropepsales > Micropepsaceae > Rhizomicrobium. Next base: position 10,842 of record CAYFKU010000010.1, read on the forward strand.
CAAGACCGGCGGCGATGCCATCACCCTGGAAGACAAGGACAGCATTTCCGTCTCGGCGCTGAAGCAGGGCTTTGAAAGCTGGTTCCCCAGCTATATGGCCGCGGAAGAAATCCCGGTTACCAACTAAGGATCACCGTCATGGGCATTCCAACATGGGAATGAAAGGCACGGAAATCGAAGCCTTTATCAAGGCCGCCTTCCCCGACGCCATTGTCGAGATGAAGGACCTGGCCGGCGACGACAATCACTGGGCCGCCACGGTCACGTCATCGGCCTTCAAGGGCAAGACCCGCGTCGCCCAGCACCAGATGGTCTATGCGGCGCTCAAGGGCAATATGGGCGGGGTGCTGCATGCACTGCAGCTCACGACCATCGCAAAAGACTAACCCCCATTGTCATGGCCCGGCTTGACTGGGCCATCCATCGCACCGCTTCGATAAAGAAAGTAAGCTGGATTCCCGCTTTCGCGGGAATACCGCCAGGTCAGAACAAATCCCCCCAACTCCGCTTGCGCACCCGGCGGTATGCACCCCTGTCACGCGTCGCCACGAACTGCGCCCGCAATCCCGTGTCATCGCAAAGTTTGAACGTCAGCCCCGGCTTGGCTTCCAGCGGCGGCGCCAATATCCGCGCGCCTGACGCCGCCTTCTGCCGCGTCACCACCAGATAGCTGTAGCGTTCATCCTCGAAGGGCACATGCGCATCCTTCAGCAGCATGTGATCGCGCGAGCGCGCCAGGCGCTGCGAGAAATGACACCAGTCGTCTACTTTATTTTGGTCGCTTCGGCTCGCGCCGACGCTCCTCATTGGGCACGCGCTATCGTGGGTGCAGGGCGCGGCGACATGGGCGCCCGCCGCGATCAGCGCGGCGCGCGCGGCGCGGATGCGTGCGAAACCCTGGGGGGTGCCAGGCTCGATCAGCGCAAGCGCCCCGTTCGCGCCCCGCCACAGATCGCGCGCCACCTGGGCGGCGGCGTCTTCGGCCAGTTCCGCCAGCACATAACTGGCCACCACCAGATCGGCTTGCGGCTTTTCCGCATCGAGTTTGGCCGAGAAAAATTGAGCACGGGCCAACGGCCCCTCTTCCGCCAGATCCTGCGCCAGCGACCGCAGCGCCGCATTGGGTTCCAGCATGGTCATGGTGCGAAGATCGGGCCATTGGGTCACCGCAGCCCAGCTTGCCGCGCCGGTGCCCGCGCCCACATCCAGCAGGCTTGCGGGGCGCCAATCCGGCATCACCTGGGCCAGCCGCGCGAAGACGGCCGCACAGGCGGCATGGGTGGCGGGCATGCGCGAGACGGCATAGGCAAGCGCCGCCGTCCGGGTGGCGATGGCATGGGACGGCCTGCCGGCGCGATATCCTTCCGACAGGGCCCTGGCGGCCGTGGCCAGATCCTTGCGCGGCACCCCTTCCAGCAGGGCGGTCAGGGCATCGAACAGGGGCGGCGGCAGTTGCATGAAACCTGCGGAAAATAGGGGCTTTCGGCCCTGTCTTGACCCTTCATGCCCCCATGCTTAGATCATAGGCGAAATTCAGGATAGCCAGAGATGAGCGACACCCAAGCCCGCATCGCCGAGGATGTGAAGAACAATGACGTGCTGCTTTACATGAAAGGCACGCCGGCCTTCCCGCAATGCGGCTTCTCCTCGGTGGTGGTGCAGATCCTGTCCCATATCGGCGTCAAGTTCAAAGCCGTGAATGTGCTGGAAGACCCCGATGTGCGCGAAGGCATCAAGGTCTTTTCCAACTGGCCGACCATTCCCCAGCTTTATGTGAAGGGCGAATTTGTCGGCGGCGCCGATATCGTGCGCGAGATGTTCGAACAGGAAGAGCTGGTGCCCTTCTTCCAGCAGCATGGCGTGGCGCTGGAACCGGCCGCCTGAACCGGATCGCAAGCAAAATAAAAAAGCCCGGTGTTTCCACCGGGCTTTTTATTTGAAGATCGCGATGAATCAGCGCGAATAGAATTCGACGATCAGATGCGGCTCCATCTGGACGGCGAAGGGCACGTCGGCCAGCTTGGGCGTGCGCAGCAGCTTGACGCTCTTGCCTTCATTCACTTCCAGATAATCGGGCGTATCGCGCTCGGCACTCTTGGAGGCTTCCAGCACCAGCGCCATCTCGCGCGCCTTGGCCGACAGCTCGATCGTGTCCTTGTCGGTCACGTGATACGAGGCGATGGTGACGCGGCGGCCATTGACCTTCACATGGCCGTGGCTGACCAGCTGGCGGGCGGCGAAGGGGGTGGGCACGAACTTGGAGCGGAACACCACTGTGTCCAGACGCGTCTCCAGCAGGCCGATCATGTTCTCGCCGGTGTCGCCGGGACGGCGGGCGGCATCCCGGTAATATTTGCGGAACTGCCGCTCGGTGATGTTGCCGTAATAGCCCTTGAGCTTCTGCTTGGCCTGAAGCTGGGTGCCATAGTCGCTGAGCTTCTTGGCGCGGCGCTGGCCGTGCTGGCCGGGGCCATAGGAGCGCTTGTTGACCGGGCTCTTGGGACGGCCCCAGAGGTTTTCGCCGACGCGGCGGTCTAGCTTGTACTTGGAATTGGCGCGCTTGCTCATCGGACTCTTTCGTTTGTCGGCGTTTGTTGGACGTGAATTTCGGACCGGCGGCTTGCCGGAAAGCGGCGCACTATATGCAGGGACTTTCGAGAGTCAAACGATCACAACCACAGGTTTAGTATCCCAAATCTTATGTTGAAAAAACAATGCCTTATAGAAACACGTGCCCGCGCATAGGCACTGTTGCAGTTTGAATGTTTCAGGGAAAATGGCGCGACTGATCGAAAGCCCATGACCTCCTAGCGCTTGGCGACAAAAGCGACCTGTGTCGCGGAAAGCTGCCAAGCGGCCCCTAATCCCGCTTCTGCGGCTCCTGCCGGGCGAGCCGGCGCCAGGCCGGACCGGCAACAGAAGCTGGCCCGCCGAACGCTGTTCGGTCGGCCGCCCCCAAAAGGGGCTGCAGGTCAGGAGAGCAGCGCTTAAAGCCTGTGGATAGGCACTTTTTCGGGGCCCCCATTTACCAATCTCGCATGTTGACACTACGGAAAAATGACCCCAACGTACCTTGGCGAGGCTTGGGGGCGTTCAGTGTCTCCATCACTGCCCAGCTTCCAAGGCCCGGTCCGACTAACCCTCGCGCCGGGCCTTTTTCATGTCCGCCATGGGTACTGACGACCATTGTGGGCCGACCGGCCGCGGACTGGGGCCGTGGGCGGCGGGAGCGGCCCTTGCTCCCCTCCGGCGGCCTAAGTATCTGGTCAATCAGATGGCCCCGTGGCGGAACTGGTAGACGCACCGGACTTAAAATCCGTTGTTCCGAAAGGGACGTGTCCGTTCGACTCGGACCGGGGCCACCAGGGGATCAAGGCAACTCGGCTATTCCGCAGGCTTTCAGACAGCAACCAAGCCACAATGGGTGTACCGGGTCACCCCACGCCGCCGGGCAACACCGCTTCGATCACCCTTGGCCCGCGCCGCGCCATGGCGTCTGCGAACTGGGCGGCGAATTCCGCATTGGTCGAAGCGCGGCTGGCTTCAACCCCCATGCCTTCGGCCATCTTCACGAAATCCAGCACGGGATGATGCAGGTCCAGCATGGCCAGGGTCTTGGGCCCCGGCTGCAGCGCGCCCACGCGCCCCAATTCGATATTCAGGATGTTATAGCTGCGATTGGCGCAGATGATGGTCACCACATCCAGCTTTTCGCGCGCCATGGTCCAGAGCGCGGGCAGCGAATACATCGCCGCGCCGTCACCCGATACCGCAATCACCTTGCGCCCCGGCGCGGCCAGCGCGGCGCCCACCGCCATGGGCGCCGCATCGCCGATGGCGCCGCCGGTGAGCAGCAGCCAGTCATGCCGCGCGGCATAAGGCAGATGTTTTTGCAGGCCCGGACCGGCCGTCAGGGAATCGTCGCTGACGATGGCATCCTGGGGCATGAAGCGCGCAATGATGGCGCCCATATCGTCGGCATTCAGCGGCCCATCGGCCGGCAATTCCGGGATCACGCGCCGCACCGGCACCGCCGGCGCATGCGCGCCCAGCGCATCGGCCAGCGCTTCCAGCGCCGCCACCGTGTCGTCCTGCGGCTGGGCCAGGGTAATCAGATCGCACCCATCGGGCGTCGCCCAGCTTGGCTTGTCGGGATAGGCGAAGAAGGTGACCGGTGCCGGCGCCCCCACAAGCACGATCTGTTCCAGACCTTTCAGGACTTCGACGATCTGTTCGGCGAAATAGGGAATGCGCTCGAATTCCGGCAGGCCTTCACCGCGCGTCATGCGCGGCGTGAAATAGTCATGCAGCAGCCGTGCGCCGGTGGCACGGGCAATGCGGCCCGCGGCCATCATGCCATCCTGCTGCAGACATCGGCCCCGCAGCAGCAGCGCGCTGCGCTTGCCGTTCTTCAGCGCCGCCGCAACCTGGGCGACAGTTTGGGCATCCACCATCTTGGCCGCGGCCGGCGCCAGCCGGGGCGCGGGCATCGCGCCGTCGCTCCAGGCCATGTCTGCCGGCAGGACCAGGGTCGCAATCCGGCCCGGCGCTGTCAGCGCCGCCTGCACCGCCCGCGCCCCATCGGCAGCTACCTCGCCCAGGCTGCGGCTTTGGTGCAGCCAGTCGGAGACCGAGCCGGTGATCGCCATGATATCCGAGGTCAGCGGCGCCTGGACATAGGCGGCGTGGGAGGTGGCGTGATCGCCCACGATATTGACCACCGGCTGATGCGCCTTGCGGGCATTGTGCAGAAAGGAAATGGCATTGGCGAAGCCCGGTCCCAGATGCAGCAGGGTCGCCGCCGGCTTTCCGGCCATGCGCGCATAACCATCGGCGGCGCCCGCCACCACAGCTTCGGCCAGGCAGAGCACCCCGCGCAGGCGGGGCTCGCGGTCCAGCGCCGCCACCACATGCATTTCCGATGTGCCGGGATTGCCGAAGCAGATCTCGACGCCGCTGTGGGCCAGGGTATGGACCAGGGCTTGGGCGCCGTTCATGGCGTGGCAGTCTGCCCGGAGCGGGCCGTGGTCGGTCGGGATTTTGGCATGCGGGGCAGGTTAGTGGATCGGCTTTGCGGAACAAGAGGGCGGCGCCGGCCCGTTATTTGGGCAGGCAAGACAAAGTGCAAGCGTCAGACCGCAGATAGAAAAGAATTGCTGCGGCGCAAAGACAAAAATGCCGTTCATCGCAAGGGGAATCGGGCTTAGGCTGACGATCGTGGTTCACGGGGAGTACAGCCATGGCTGTCGCAGATGACCATCATCCACCCATGTCCCAGGGAGACGAGAACCGCTGTGCGGCGATCTTCTGCCTCACCTGGCTGGGCTTCTTCGCGGCAATCGGCGCGGTGACCTGGCTGCTGGCGGCACTCTGACGAATTCCACCGCCCCTGGCGCGAGCGCCGAGGATGACATCGCGCTTTGGCGCGATGTCACATCTGCATCGTCCAGCCTTCGACACCCATGGCCGCCTGGCGAACCGCTTCTGTCAAGGTCGGATGCGAATGGCAGGTGCGGGCGATATCTTCCGATGAGGCGCCGAACTCCATCGCCAGAACCACCTCGGCGATCAGGTTGCCGGCTTCGGGTCCGATGATGGCGCAGCCCAGCACCTTGTCGGTCTTGGCATCGGCCAGGATTTTCACAAAACCATCCGTCGCCGCGATGGTCTTGGCGCGGGCATTGGCGGTGAAGGGGAATTTGCCGACCTTGTAGGCGATGCCGGCGGCCTTCAGCTCTTCTTCCGATTTGCCCACCGTGGCCACTTCCGGGAAGGTGTAAACCACCGATGGAATGGCGTCGTAATTCACATGGCCCGCTTTGCCGGCGATGATTTCGGCGCAGGCGGCAGCTTCATCTTCGGCCTTGTGCGCCAGCATGGCGCCTTCGCGGCAATCGCCGATGGCATAGATGCCCGGCACATTGGTGCGATAGTGGTGATCGGTGACGACCCGGCCGCGCTTGTCGAGCTGCACGCCGACTTCGGCCAGGCCCAGGCCGGCTGTGTATGGCACGCGCCCGATGGCGACCAGCACCACATCGGCGTCCAGTATCTGCTTGTCGCCCCCGGCGGCCGGCTCGATGCTGACCTTCAGGCCCGCGCCCTTCTTTTCCACGCCGGTCACCTTGCTGGAGAGATGGAAGGTGAAGCCCTGCTTGGTCAGGATGCGCTGGAAGGCCTTGGAGACTTCCAGGTCGATGCCCGGCGTGACCCGGTCCAGGAATTCCACCACGGTCACTTCGGCGCCCAGGCGCCCCCAGACCGAGCCCAACTCCAGCCCGATCACGCCCGCGCCGACCACCAGCAGTTTCTTGGGCACCGCGGCCAGCGACAGCGCGCCGGTAGAGGAAACGATCTGCTTTTCATCGACGGTGACGCCGGGAAGCGGCGCGACATCGGAGCCGGTTGCGATGATGATGTTCTTGGCGGTCAGCCTGCGCGTATTGCCGTCGGCCAGCTTGACCTCGACCGTGCCGGGCGAAACGATCCTGGCCTCGCCGACAATGGCTTCGGCCTTGTTCTTCTTGAGAAGGAATTCGACGCCGCGGGTGAGCTCGCCCACCACCTTGGTCTTCTGCGCCATCATGGCGGTCAGATCCAGATCGACCTTGGCCTTGATGCCCAGCTTGGCAAAATCGGTCTGGGCTTCGTGAAACCGTTCCGAGGCATGCAAAAGGGCCTTGGACGGAATGCAGCCGACATTCAGGCAGGTGCCGCCAAAGGCGCCGCGCTTGTCGATACAGGCAGCGCTGAGGCCAAGCTGGCCCAGGCGGATCGCCGCGTTATAGCCGCCGGGGCCGCCCCCGATCACGATTGCGTCGAATGTGTCCGCCATGGTCCTGCTCGCTGGATTCGCGCCGGGAACATAACCATTGGACGCTTAAGGAAAAGAGACACAAATGCATGTCTGTTGCGGCGAATTCGCCCACGGCGGGACGAAAAACAGGTGTCATACCAGGGGTTTATCCTCCCTCAGGTCCGGATCCGGGAACACCAGCTCCACCACCGTGCCCTGCCCCGGTTCGGAGCGGACCGTGGAATTGCCGCCCAGTTGCAACCCAAAGGTCTTGATCAGCCGGCTTCCCACGCTCTTGACCGGAGAGCGTCCGGAGCCGACCTATCTGATTGCCAAGCCTTTCCTGCCGGAAACCGTGCAGGCTACAGTGGGCCAGGCGCTGTTTTTTCATCCCGTCGCCCGAGAAGCGGCTTAAGCGTTATTTCGAACTGGAGAATTGAGACATGGCTTCCCGCAAGAAGAACGCCTCCGGCAATATCGACACCCGCCTCGCGGCGCTGCGTGCCGATATCCAGGCGCTGCAGACCGACATGAAAGGCCTTTACGGCGATGTCAGTGAAATCGCCTCGGAACGCGCGGCCATGGCCATGCGCTCGGCGGAAGAGATCACCGATCGCGCCATGGCGCTGGCCGAGGAAGCCGCGGCGTCCGCAAAGACCACCGCCCTGGAATACAAGGACGAGGCCCAGGAATGGGCTGACGAGAATGCCGAGGAACTGCGCGCCCATGTGCGCGCGCAGCCGATCCAGTCGCTGCTGATCGCCGGCGGTATCGGCGCCTTTCTTGGGGCCATCTTTCTGCGGCGCTGAAGCGCGGCGGCCTTCGCATCAGGGGTTGTTTCCCTGTTAAGCAGGGCTGGCGTATAAACGGGTGACACCGGCCCCACCCCATGCAGGGATCCATGTTCGCGCGACTGATCACAAAGGCCTTGCTGGCGGCGATCGCAGCGGGCGCTGCCTTCTTCGGCATCGGCCTGTTGGGCTTTGCGCTGGCGCATGAGCTGACGGCCATGGTCGGCATGGCCGGCGCCTATGCCATTGCGGGCGGCGCGCTGCTTTTTCTTGCGCTGATCCTGGCAGTCGTCTTCGCCATGTCGCGGCCGCGCAAGGCACCGCCGCAAAATGAACTGACGCGGGTGTTGCTCGCGGCGGTGGCCAAGCAAACCCCCTGGCTGGCCATTGTCGGCGCCGGCCTGGTGGGTGCCGCAAATATGTTTCTCAATCGCAACAAATCTCCCAAATAGGCAGAACTGCCCCGGTTCCGCCTGTGGACAAGCAGGAACCGGCGGAGGATCGCGGCGTTTTTGTGTCCTAGACTTTTGGGATGCAGCGCCATGCTCGGTTGGGCCCTGACTTTTCTTATTCTCGCGCTGATCGCGGGATATATGGGCTTTTTCGGGCTGGCCGGTCTGGCGGCGTCCATCGCCAAGATCTTGTTGGTGATGTTCCTGGTTCTTCTGATTGTCAGCGCCTTTTCGGGCGCGCTGAGAGGCCGTCCTCCCGTCTGACGGCTGTGCGGCGTTTGAAGGAGAAGCATGATGCGCATTCCCGCGTTCATCCTTGAGCATCCCGGCGAAAGCGTCATCGCCGGCTTTCTGCTGCTGGCGTTGATCTTCGGTTCCGCGGACCGGCATGCGGCCGAGGTCGCCGCCCCCGCGCGGCAGGACGCGCAAATCGCCACCGGTGTGCGATGAAAATTTTGCGGCGGCCGGAACGCTTCGGGGGGCGCCGCCATTATCTGATCCGAGCGGACGTCCGATCCCGAACGCCCCCAGCCCCTTCGACAGCCCGCCTCGGGTGTCCGCTCTCTAAAAAGCCCCGCTCAAGCGGGGCTTTTTTTGTTTTGGTTCATGAGCCGGCTACGGCATCTTGCCGAGCGGCGCCTGCGTCTTGGGCCGGCCCACCGGATAGAGCATGTAAAGGCTGGTGGGAGTCTGGAGCTGGGTGGGGAACCCCAGATAGGCAAAATCCTTTTGTACCGTCGGATGCTGATCGCGGCGCAGCTCGGCGAGATAGATCAGGCGCCCTGACAGCAGGGCGAAAGGCGCTGGAGGCGCATCCGGATAGCGATGGATCTCATTGACCTGCACGACTTTCAGGCCGGGATGGTTCCAGCGAAGCCAGGCGGTGGTTTCATAATCGGTCGTCAGGATGGCCCCGGCCAGGCGGGCCTGGACCATTGCGGCGGCAACATCGCCGACCGGCGCAAAATGACGGCCCAGAATCCGGGCCAGCGGATCCTTTTTGAGATGCAGGGGCTGCAATAGCGCCTGGGTGTAAACTGCCAGCAGCAGTAAGGCCGCCAGTGGCGCCGCCAGATGCGAGACCCAGCGCTTCCATCCTTGCGGCGCAAAGGCCGAGGCGGCCAGGACGCAAAGCGCCGGAAAGAGAAAGCAGGGCCAATTGCCCTGCACGCGGTCATGCAGCGAATGCTGCAGGAAATAGCCCAGCCCCGTCCAGGCCAGCAGCGCGGGCATCAGCAGAGGGGAAGCGCGCCGCGTCGCGGCGGCCAGACCGGCGACCATCAGCACGAAGATGAAAGGCGTCGCCATGCCCATCTGTGCCGCCAGGAATTCGCCCAGATAGCGCAGGGTGAGGTGCGCGGCGCCGACCCGTCCGAACTGGAAAAGGAATGTCTGCCAGTGATGCGCGGCCTGCCAGAGCAGATTGGGAAGGAAGATCGCCAGGGCCAGCAGGCCGCCCAGATAGGGCCAGGGGGACGCCAGCCATTTGCGTTGCCGACCATCCACCACCAGCCACAGCAAGGAACCGGCGCCCAGAAAGAGCGCGGAATATTTCGACAGCAGGCCCATGCCCGCGGCGACACCGGCGGCCAGCCACCATTTGCCATTTTGCGTGGCCTGCACCTGGGCCAGGCACCAGAGAAAGGCGGCGCTGGTGACCACCGACGGCATGTCGGGCGTGGCCGCCAGCAGCTCGACCGCGATCATCAAGGTGAGATTGAAGAACAGAACCGCCAGCCCTGCGCGTTCTTTGTCGCCCAGCAGAAGACCGGCGGCCCGCCAGACGAACCAGCTCGCGGGCAAGGAGAGCAGGACACCCATCAGGCGCACGCCCAGGGCCGTATCGCCCAGAAGCAGCGTACCGGCGCGGATCAGCCAGGCGATCATGGGCGGGTGATCGAAATAGCCGGCGGCGGGATGCTGGGACCAGAGCCAGTAATACGCCTCGTCCGCCGACAGCGGCAGCAGCGCCGCCATCACGGCGCGCAGGATCAGCAGAATCGCCACCAGAACCAGGCTGACGCGCGCCGAGATCACCGCGCACGCCAAACAAACAAGGTGGACATGGCGTAATTCCACAAGACGCTCATCACGGCGCCGATGCCGCCCGCCAGCCACCACCAGGAGGGCTCGATGAACAGAAGCCATCCCGCCAGATCGACATTGGCCAGCACGCCCACCGAACAGACCAGGCAGAACAGGGCGAAGCCCCGCGCCATGGCCCAGCCCTTCAATCTGCGGTCCCGGTAGGTGAGTTCATTGTTGAGCAGGAAATTGCTGGTCATGGCCACGAAGGTGGCGATCAGCTGGGCGACCGGGAAAGGCTCCCTCAGGTGAAGGGCCAGGAACAGAACTGCCAGATGCACCATCAAGCCGATCGTGCCCACGATGGCGAAGAAGATGAAGCGGGGATCGAGAAGATCCCCGGTCATCTTGGCCAGCAACAGGCCCAGAAATTCCACGCCGATCTGGGCGTTGAACTTGCTCTCGCCATCGAATCTTTCACCGAAACTGTATGGCTGTTCGGCGATCTTCAGGCTGGGGCCCGCCGTGGCCGCGATATCGAGCAGGATCTTGAAACCGGCGGGCGACAGGCGGGGCGCGACCTCATCGAAGCGGTCGCGGCGCATCATGAAAAAGCCGGACATGGGGTCGGAGAGGGGCGTGCCCACCAGGCGATGGGTCAGCCGTGTCGCCAGCCGCGAAATGGTGCCCCGCTTTTCGGAGAAGCTGGCGGCCGAGCCGCCGGCGACATAGCGGGTGGCCGCCACCAGGTCCGCCTCGCCGCTTTTCAGGCGGGCGAGCATGGCGGGCAGGACCTTTTCGTCATGCTGCAGATCGGCATCGATCACCGCCACAAAAGGCGCGGCGCTGGACAGGATCCCCTCGATGCAGGCGCCGGCCAGGCCCCGTCGCCCGACACGCTTCAGGCATCGGACCCGGGGATCGCGGGCGGAGATTTCCTTGACCGCCGCCGCGGTTCCATCCGGCGAATTGTCGTCAACGAAAACGGCTTCCCAGGCGATACCGGCCAGGGCCAGGTCCAGCCGCCGCACCAGTTCCGCGACATTTCCCCGTTCCTGAAAGGTGGGGACGACCACGGACAGCTCCACGGCCAGCTCCACGGTCTGCGGGCTATTTGCTTGGCCGCCGCTCACGCAGGGGCTCCTGGGAAATCTGTCGCGGACAAGGGCGGAACATTCGCTGGGACGGCCCTTGGTGACGGGGCGGGGCTTTGCCGTCAAGGGGTTAGCGGCGGGCCATCGCAAATCGGCAATGGAGTCAGCGGCTTAAGCAATATTCGGGCTGGAAACTTTGGACGCCCGACCGCGTTGGCTCACCATGAGCGATCCTGCCTTCCCCACTCCCGGCGCCGGCTCCATCCCCGGTTTGCCCGCCAATCACCAGCCCCTGCGCCTGGCGGCGCCCAGGGTGCTTGTGGTCGAGGACGAGATGACGGTGGCCATGCCGATCGAGGATATGATCGCCGAACTGGCCTATGAGGTCGCGGCCGTGGCGCCGCGCCTGGAGGACGCGATGCGTCTTGTGGACAGCGACACATTCGATCTGGCGATGCTGGATGTGCATCTCAACGGCAAGACGGTGTTTCCCTTCGCGGCGGAGCTTTAGGCGCGCGGAATCCCTTTCCTGTTTGCGACGGCCTATGGCGCCCGCGGCATCCCGGAGGAATTCCGCTCCCACATGGTGTTGTAGAAGCCGTTCGGGCCGGTCGAGCTGCGCCGGGCCCGCAAGATTTCCAGCCGCTCGGGGTCGGCAAAACGGCGGTCGCGCAGCACATCGGCCGGCGTGCGGTAGATGCACGAGGGATTCTGCTTGATGTCTTCGAACAGCTTCTTCTTGCTCATGCCGGCATCTCGCGCGCGATGCGAACCGCTAGACGCGCCCCATCAAGGCAAGGACAAGCACGATCACCAGAACCAGACCCAGGGTTCCGGACGGGTAATAACCCCAGCCGCGGCTATAGGGCCAACTGGGCCAGGCCCCCAGGAGCAGGATCAAAAGAACCACGATCAGAACGGTGCCGAGCATCTTAAAATTCCTTCCTCGCTATGGAAAAGGAACACCTTGGCGGGGGAGCGGTTCCGGCCCATCAAGGGTTTCGGAAAGCCGCGAAAGACCGGGCCCCGACCGGCAGGCGCGCGGCGACCAGGGCGAACCGGAGGGACGCGGGGGCGCGTCAGGCTGCAATTGTCTTGGCGATTGCACTTGCCTAATCTTGGGAACTTCCGAGCCCGGATGGAAATGCCGCGATGCCTCTGATACCCGCGTCCTATATCGAGAAGAACTGGCGAAAGGCGATTGCCGCGCTGGAATATGGCCGGCTGGAGTTCATTGCGCCCAATGGCGAAGTGACCGTCGCCGAGGGCAGCAAGCCGGGTCCGCATGCCCGTTTTCACATCCATGAATTGGACGTGCTGCGCCGGATCATGGCCCGGGGCGATATCGGTCTGGGCGAGGAATATATCGCGGGCGCCTGGGACACCGACAGTGTGGAGCGCCTGGTGAGCCTGTTCCTGCTCAACATGGACCGTTTTTCCGGCTTTGCCGACGGCAATATCCTCAACCGGATCGGCTTTGTCATTCACAATGCCCTGGTGCGCCGCAATTCCATCTCGGGCTCGGCCCGGAACATCAAAGACCATTATGACGTGGGCAATGATTTCTATGCCCTGTGGCTGGACAGGAGCATGACCTATTCCTCGGCGCTTTATGACGGGACCAGCGACCTGTTCCGCGCCCAGCAGAACAAATATGAGCGGATACTTTCCAAGTTCGACGGCGCCAGGGCCAATGTGCTGGAGATCGGCTGCGGCTGGGGCGGCTTTGCGGAACGGGCGAGCGCGGACGGGCACGCCGTCACGGGCCTGACCATTTCGCCGGCCCAGCACAAGTTTGCCACGCAGCGGCTGCAGGGCAAGGCCGAGATCAGGCTGGAAGACTATCGCCGTTCCAGCGGCAAATTCGACAATATCGTCTCGATCGAGATGTTCGAGGCCGTGGGCGAGCATTACTGGCCGGCCTATTTCCAGACCGTGGCGGAGCGGCTGAAGCGCGGCGGACGCGCCATCATCCAGACCATCACCATCCGGGACGAGCTGTTTGCCGGCTATCGCACCCGCAGCGACTTCATCCGCCACTATGTCTTTCCGGGCGGCATGCTGCCGTCGCTGGCGCGTTTTCGCCAGGAAGCCGAGCGCGCGGGCCTGAAGTTCGCGGGCGCCTTCGGCTTCGGCAAGGACTATGCCCGGACGCTGCGCGAATGGCTGGTTCGCATGCAGGAGCAGGAAGGCGCCATCCGGGCGCTGGGACATGACCAGCAGTTCCTCCGCAACTGGGAGTTTTACCTGGGCATATGCGCCGCCGCCTTCGAGGTGGCCCGCACGGATGTCGTCCAGGTCGAGCTGGTCAACGCCTGACCCCCGCCCGGATCATGGCCAGTCTGTAGGCAGCGGTCACAAAAAACGCTGTTTTTGCATACAGGATCGGCTATGGAGGGCGCCGCCAAACGGAACGGATAATAAAAAACATGGTTCGGACAATATTCACGGCGCTGGCGATGCTGGCTGCCACTTCCCTGGCTGCCAATGCTGCGGGCGATGCCAAGGCCGGCGCGGATGTCTTCAAGCGCTGCGCCGTCTGCCATACGGTGGAAAAGGGCGGCGGAGACGGGCTGGGACCCAATCTTTCGGGCGTGGTGGGCCGCAAGTCCGGCATGCGCCCCGGCTTTGCCTATTCCCCCGCGCTCAAGAAGGCGGCCCTGACCTGGAACGAGGCGACCCTCACCAAATGGGTGGCCGGTCCCCAGCGCGTGGTTCCCGGCAACAAGATGATGTTCCCTGGCCTGACCAGCAAAAAGCAGCAGGCTGACGTGGTCGCCTATCTGGCGACCCTGAAATAGGCATTGGGACGGCAATTAGCGTCATTATGACGCAGGTCGCGGATTAACCGGGATTCCGGCGGGTCCGCGACCCCATGCCCTTTTAGCCCGGCTTTCGTTGACAGGCCGGGGCCCCCTGCCTAGTTTTTGCACCGCACAACAGCAGAACGGCACGCGGGCCCCGCGGGCTTCGCCTCGAAATGCCGTCCATGGGACTCAAAGAGACGCCATGAAGGTCCTTGTCCCCGTCAAGCGGGTGGTTGACTACAATGTGAAGGTTCGCGTCAAAGCGGACCAGAGCGGCGTGGACTTGGCGAATGTCAAAATGTCCATGAATCCCTTCGACGAGATCGCGGTCGAAGAGGCGGTTCGCCTGAAGGAAAAAGGCAAGGCCAGCGAAGTCATCGCCGTCTCCATAGGTCCCGCGCAGGCCGCCGAAACCATACGTACTGCCCTGGCGATGGGCGCCGACCGCGGCATCCTTGTGAAGACCGATCAGACGGTCGAGCCGCTGGCGGTCGCCAAGATTCTCAAAGTGATCGTGCAGCAGGAACAGCCTGGCCTTGTCATCGCGGGCAAGCAGGCCATCGATGACGATTCCAACCAGGTGGGCCAGATGCTGGCCGCACTGCTGGCCTGGCCGCAGGGGACCTTCGCCCATGCGCTGGAGCTTTCCGAAGGCAGCGCGAAGATTACCCGCGAGATCGATGGCGGGCTTCAGACGGTCGAGGTCAGGCTGCCCGCGGTCATGACGACCGACCTGCGCCTGAACGAGCCGCGCTATGCCTCGCTGCCCAACATCATGAAGGCAAAGAAAAAGCCCATCGCGGAAAAGACGCCCGCCGAACTGGGTGTCGATGTCACGCCAAGGTTCCGGGTTTTGAAAGTCTCCGAGCCGCCCCGGCGCGGCGGCGGCATCAAGGTGGCGAATGTGGGCGAGCTGCTCGACCGGCTCAAGGCTGACGGAGTCCTTTGATGCCCAGCCTTGTCGTCGCCGAACACGATAACAGCTCGCTCAAGGATGCCACCCACAAGACGGTGACGGCCGCCGCCGCGGTATCGGCCCCCGTGCATGTGCTGGTGGCCGGTGAGAATTGCGCCGCCGTCGCCGATGCCGCCGCGAAAATCTCCGGCGTCGAACTGGTGCTGCTGGCGGACTCGCCCGAGCTGGCCCGCCAGCTTGCCGAGCCGATGGAAACCCTGATCCTGTCCCTGGCCGACGGTTATGACGCGGTTCTGGCGCCGGCCACCACCATGGGAAAAAACATTCTGCCCCGCGTCGCCGCGCGGCTGGATGTCGGCCAGATCTCGGAAATCCTGAAGGTGGTTTCGCCCGATACATTCGAACGGCCCATCTATGCCGGCAATGCGATCGAAACCGTGCAGGCGCCCGACGGCAAGAAGGTGATCACGGTGCGCACCACCGCCTTTGCCGCCGCCGGCGAAACCGGCAGCGCCAAGCTGGACAGGATCGCCCCGGCATCGGATGCGGGGCTTTCGAAATTCGCCGGTGAAAATCTTTCGAAATCGGCGCGCCCGGAACTGACCAGCGCCAGGGTTGTGATTTCGGGCGGGCGCGGCCTGGGTTCGGCCGAGAATTTCAAGCTGCTGTACGCCATCGCCGACAAGCTGAATGCCGCCGTCGGCGCCTCCCGCGCCGCTGTCGATGCAGGCTATGTGCCCAATGACTATCAGGTCGGCCAGACCGGCAAGGCGGTGGCCCCGGATCTTTACATTGCGGTGGGCATTTCGGGCGCCATCCAGCACCTGGCCGGCATGAAGGACTCCCGCAAGATCGTCGCCATCAACAAGGACGAGGAAGCCCCCATTTTTCAGGTGGCGGACTATGGCCTTGTCGGCGACCTGTTCAAGATTCTGCCCGAGCTTGACGATGAACTCGCCAGGCGCGGTTACAAGTAAAAGGCGACAGACATGGCAGTGGAAAGAATCGGCGTGATCGGCGCGGGCCAGATGGGCACCGGCATTTCTCATGTAATGGCGCTGGCCGGATATGACGTCGTGCTGGACGACATCAACAAGGATGCGCTGTCCCGCGCGATCGGCCTGATCGAGAAGAACATGCAGCGCCAGGCTTCCAAGGGCGCCATCAACATGGATCAGATCAAGCCGGCCCTGGCGCGCATCCGCACCACCCAGAATATCGACGATCTGCAGGATCGGGATCTGGTGATCGAAGCGGCGACCGAAGACGAAGCCATCAAGAAGAAGATCTTCCAGGATGTCTGTCAGCGCATCGGCAAGACCTGCCTGATCGCGACCAACACCTCATCCATTTCCGTCACCCGCCTGGCGGCGGCCACCGACCGGCCCGAGAATTTCATCGGCCTGCATTTCATGAATCCGGTGCCGGTGATGCAGCTGGTGGAAGTGATCCGCGGCATCGCCACCAACGACACCACCTTCCAGGCGGCGCTCGAGATCGTGCGCCGCGTCGGCAAGACCGCCGCCTATGCCGAGGATTTCCCGGCCTTCATCGTCAACCGCATCCTGCTGCCCATGATCAATGAGGCGGTCTATACGCTGTATGAAGGCGTGGGCAATGTGGATGCCATCGACACCGCCATGCGGCTGGGCGCCAACCATCCCATGGGGCCGCTGCAACTGGCCGATTTCATCGGCCTGGATACATGCCTGTCGGTGATGCAGGTGCTGTACGAGGGCCTGGCCGATTCCAAATATCGCCCCTGCCCGCTCCTGGTGAAGTATGTCGAAGCCGGCTGGCTTGGCCGCAAGACCGGCCGCGGTTTCTACGATTATCGTGGGGAACATCCTGTTCCCACGCGGTAACACCATCTGTTTGTCGCTTCGGCTGCGCCTCCGCTCCGGGGCGCTGATTTCCCAGTAGCTCCGCGCTAGGACCCCTGGGCGACTCTTTTGAAATAGGCGACAGACTCGGGCGCGTCCCATTCGGCGGGTCCGGCCGCCCGGGCGATGATATTGCCCTTGGGGTCGATCAAAACCGTCATGGGCAGGCCGAAGGCCTTCAGCCCCTTCATCACCTCGCCGGTATCGTCCACAAAGGTCGGCAGGGTGCCGGCATTGTGGCTTTTCAGGAAGGCTTCGATCTCGGCGGGCTTTTCCTTCCAGTTCACGGCCAGGACCCGCAGACCGGGCGTGAAATGGGCCAGCCGCGCCAGGGCCGGCAGTTCGTTAACGCAAGGCCCGCACCAGGTGGCCCAGAGGTTCAGCAGCACATAGCGGCCCCGCAAGGAGTCCAGCGCATGCCGGGTGCCCGCCGCGTCCACAAAGCTGACCTTGGGCGCCGGCTGGGGCTGTTTTTCCAGCACCAGCGCCGACAGGGTGGCGGGCGGGGTCAGGCTCTGATGGACAGAAAGCAGGCCTTTCCCATATAGAACCCCAAGCGCGACAGCAGCGATCAGGACCAGGCTGATGATGATTTTCTTGGTCATGGTCTTTCGGACGCCAAAGTGAGCATCAACACGGTATGAGCACCAACAAAATGTGGGGCGGACGGTTTGAATCCGGCCCCGCCGCCATCATGAGGGAGATTACCCCCTCGATCGATTTCGACAAGCGGCTCGCGGCCGAGGATCTGGCGGGCAGCCGCGCGCATTGCCGCATGCTGGCCAATGAGGGGATCATCTCCAAGGATGACGGCCAGGCCATCCTGGATGGCCTGACCGTCATCGAGAAGGAAATCGCCGAGGGCGCCTTCGTCTTCAAGCGTGAACTGGAAGATATTCATCTGAATATCGAGGCGCGGCTGGTCGAGCTGATCGGACCGGCGGCGGGGCGGCTGCACACCGCGCGCTCGCGCAACGACCAGGTGGTGACCGATTTCCGGCTGTGGGTGCGCGGCGCCTGCGAGCGCGCCGATCAGGGGCTGAAGGCGCTGCAGCTCGCCCTCTATGCCCAGGCCGAGAAGCATATTGAAACCATCATGCCCGGCTTCACCCATATGCAGGTGGCCCAGCCGGTGACCTTTGCCCATCATATGATGGCCTATGTCGAAATGTTCGGGCGCGACCGGGGCCGCTTCGAAGACGCCCGCAAGCGCCTGAATGAATCGCCCCTGGGCGCGGCGGCGCTTGCCGGCACATCCTTTCCCATCGACCGCGACATGACCGCCAAGGCGCTTGGCTTTGTGCGGCCGATGCGCAATTCCATGGACGCGATTTCGGCGCGCGACTTCGCGCTGGAATATCTGGCGGCCTGTTCCATTTGCGCCGTGCATCTGTCGCGCATCGCGGGCGAACTGGTGCAATGGTCCACGCCGGCTTTCGGTTTCGTGAAATTGTCCGATGCCTTCACCACCGGCTCCTCCATCATGCCGCAGAAGCGCAATCCCGACGCGGCGGAACTGATCCGCGGCAAGACGGGCCGGGTGCTTGGCGATTTCGTGGCGCTGGCGACAGTGGTCAAGGGCCTGGTGCTGACCTATGGCACCGACCTGCAGGAAGACAAGGAGCGGGTGTTCGACGCGGCCGACACACTGGAGCTTTGCCTGGCGGCCATGGCGGCGATGGTGGCCGACATGACGGCGCAGCCGGAAAAGATGCGCGCCGCCTGCGAGCCGGGTTTTCCCACCGCCACCGATGTCGCGGACTGGGTGGTGCGGGTGCTGAAGAAACCGTTCCGCGAGGCCCATCATATCGCGGGCAGCATCGTGAAGCTGGCAGAGACCAGGGGCGTCACGCTGGACAAGCTCAGCCTGGCCGACATGCAGTCTGTCGATCCCGACATGACGGCGGAAGTCTTCAAGGTCCTGTCGCCCGAGGCCAGCGTTGCCTCGCGCATGAGCCTGGGCGGAACGGCCCCGGCGCGGGTGCGTGAGCAGCTTGCCCATTGGAAGGGTGTGCTTAAATGAGAAAGCTGGTTCTTCTGACGATGCTGTCTCTTGCGCTGGCCGCTTGCGGCGTCAAGAACGACCTGATCAAGCCGGACGGGCAGGCAGGCAGCAAGGATCAGCGCGATCCTTCCAGGCCGCCCTATCCCCTGGGGCGCTAGGACGTGCATCACTTCCAATACAGGGATGGCGTGCTCTGCGCGGAGGATGTCCCGCTGAGCCGGCTGGCCGAAGAAGTCGGCACGCCTTTCTATTGCTATTCCACCGCCACGCTCGAGCGGCACTATCAGGTGTTTGCGGGGGCGCTGCCGCCCGGCTCGCTGGTGGCATTTTCCGTCAAGGCCAATGGCAATCTGGCGGTTCTCAAAACCCTGGCCCGACTGGGCGCCGGCGCCGATGTGGTCTCGGGCGGCGAATTGGCCAAGGCGCTTGCCGCCGGCATTCCCGCCGCCAGGATTGTATTCTCGGGTGTGGGCAAGACGCGGGACGAGATGCGCGCCGCCCTGGAAGCGGGCATCCATCAATTCAATGTCGAGAGCGAGCCGGAGCTGGCCGCGCTGAATGACGTGGCCGCATCCATGGGCAAGCGCGCGCCCATCACCTTGCGCATCAACCCCGATGTCGATGCCAAGACCCATGCCAAGATCACGACCGGCACGGCGGAAACCAAGTTCGGCATTCCCTTCGACCGGGCGCGTGAGGCTTATGCGCATGCCGCCGTTCTGAAGCATGTCGAGGTCGTCGGGATCGATGTGCATATCGGCAGCCAGATCACGGATCTGCAGCCGTTCGAGACCGCTTTTACCCTGGTCGCCGAACTTGTCGCCGCCCTGCGCGCCGACGGCCATGCCATCAGCCGCCTGGACCTGGGCGGGGGACTGGGCGTGCCCTATGAAAACAGCAATGCGGCACCGCCCGACCCATCCGAATATGGCGCCATGATCAGCCGGGTCACCAGGGGCCTCGACTGCACCCTGTCCTTCGAGCCGGGGCGGCTGATCTGCGCCAATGCCGGCGTGCTGGTGAGCCGCGTGCTTTACGTGAAGCATGGCGAGGCCAAGCATTTCCTGATCGTCGATGTGGGCATGAACGATCTGGTCCGCCCGGCCATGTACGATGCCTGGCACGAGATTGTGCCTGTCCGGGAACCGGCCGTCGGCTCGGCCCGTGTCGCCTATGACGTGGTGGGTCCTGTCTGCGAAACCTCCGACCTTTTCGCCGCAGGCCGGCAGATGCCGGAACTTGCAGCGGGCGATCTGGTGGCGATCATGTCGGCTGGCGCCTATGGCGCGGTCATGGCGGGGGACTACAATGCCCGCCCCCGCGTTCCGGAAGTCTTGGTTCGGGGCGCGCAATGGGGCATCGTAAGACCCCGGGAGACTTATGCCGATCTCATTGCCAAGGACCGCATCCCAGACTGGCTTTCCGGCTGACCCGCTTCATGCGGGGACTGATCCTGGACCTTGGGCGGGCCGCATCCGGCTGGCGCGTGTGGTTCTGGCGATCGAGAAGCTGCTGCCCCTGCTGTGGCCCGCTTTCGGTTTCATCGGATTTTATCTTGCCCTGGCCCTGACCGGCCTCTTCGCTTTCATTCCCTGGCCGCTGCAGGCCCTGTTGCTGGCCGCGACCATCACCGCCGCCGGCCTGTCGCTGGTGGACGGGTTCGAGAATTTCCGCTGGCCCCGCGCCATCGATGCCGCGCGCCGGCTGGAGCGGGACAACGGCCTTTTGCACCGGCCGATTTCCGAGCATGGCGACCGCATGGTCGGCGCCGACCCTTTCGCCGAGGAACTGTGGCGGCTGCACCAGGCCCGCAGCCTGCCCGACCGCCTGCGCCTGACGCCGCCGCGCACCCGTCTTGCCGAGCGCGATCCGAAAGGGCTGCGCTGGTATCTGCTGATTGTCGTGGCTGCCGGTCTGGTGATGGCGCGCGGCGACACCTGGCCGCGGCTGGTCTCGGCCTTCGAAAGCGGCGCGGCGGCCAATGCCACCATCGACGCCTGGGTGGATCCGCCGCCCTATACGGGACTGCCGCTCTTCTCCCTGCATCCGGGCGACGGCCCGGTGCGCGTGCCCCAGGGCTCGGTCCTGAATTTGCGCGTGCATGGCGCGCCCCGCCGTCCCGGCATCGAGGCAGGCAACAATGCCGCGCCGCGCTTTGCCGGCGAGGAGGGCGAATATTCCAGCAACATTCTTCTTTCCACCACGGCGCAGGTGCGTGTGCAGGTGGGCGGCAAGCCGATCGGCAAATGGCGCATCGAAGCGGCCGCCGATGCCGCCCCTGTCATCAGCCTCGATGCAAAGCCCAGCGCCACGCCGCAAAAGGCCACCAAATTCGCCTTCAAGGGCAGCGACGATTACGGCATCGCGCATGTCCGCGCCGTGATGCAGCCCAGGAAGGGCCATGGCAAGCCGCTGGTCGCCGAGCTTGCCCTGCCAGGATCGGCAATGCGCAAGCTGGACCAGACATCCTATGTCGATCTCACCAGCCATCCTTATGCGGGCCTGACCGTGGAAGGCCGGCTGGAAGCGCGCGACGCCATCGGCCAGAAAGGCGAAAGCGCCTCTTTCACCTTCCAGCTTCCCGCCCGCATCTTCACCGATCCCCTGGCGCGGGCGCTGATCGAACAGCGCCAGCATCTGGCGACATCCGATGCGGCGGGCCGCAGGATCGTGATCCTGACGCTGGATGCGCTGACCATCGCGCCGGAGCGTTTCTATGAAGGCAAATACGATATCCTCAAGGACCTGCGCACCGCGCTGACCGGCGTGAAGACCGCGAAAAATGACCGCGATATCACTAA
The DNA here is from genome assembly GCA_964343955.1 of uncultured Rhizobium sp. Taxonomy (GTDB): domain Bacteria; phylum Pseudomonadota; class Alphaproteobacteria; order Micropepsales; family Micropepsaceae; genus Rhizomicrobium. The sequence goes on from CAYFKU010000010.1 coordinate 32,412, forward strand.
AGTGGAAGACCAGCTCTGGCAGACGGCCCTGAAGCTGGAGCGCGGGGGGCTTCTGTCGGCGGCCGAGGAACTGCGCAAGCTGCAGGCCATGCTGATGTCGGCCCTGGCGAGCGGCGCGCCGCAGGATGTGATCGACGAACTGCTCAAGCGCTACAACGAAGCCATGCAGCGCTACATGCAGGCGCTGGCGGCCAATCCCACGCCGGAAAGCCAGTCGGCGCTGCCCCAGGATACCAGGACCCTGGGCGAGAACGATCTGGCGACCCTGCTCAAGACCATCCAGCAACTGACCGAGGCGGGCGACCGCCAGAAAGCGGCGCAGCTTCTGGCCATGCTGCAATCCATGCTGGAAAACATGCACACCAGTCCGAGCGGCGGCGGCAAGGGCCAACAGAGCCCGAAGGACAAGAAGACCGCCGAACAGATGCAAAAGCTGGGCGGGCTGATGGGCAAGCAGCGCGACCTGCTGGACAAGACCTTCCGCCAGCGGCAGGGCCAGGGCGATCCCAGGGACAAGGGCACGCAAGGCCTGCAGAAGCAGCAGCAGGAGCTGGAGAAAGAACTCCAGGAATCGCTCAAGGGCATGGACGGCAAGGCGGCCGAGAAGCTGAAGGAAGCCGGCAAGGCCATGGGCGATGCCCAGAATGCGCTGGGCCAGAAGGATCTTTCCAGCGCCGGCAGCGCCCAGAACCAGGCGCTGAACGCGATGCGGCAAGGCGCGCAGCAGCTTGCCGACGATGCCGCGGGCGGCGGCCGTCAGGGCGGGCCGGAGGATCCTTTGGGCCGCACCACCTCGCCGCTTGGCAATACCGGCATCAAGATTCCCGGCGCCACCGATCTGGCGCGGGCGCGTGAAATCCTTGAGGAACTGCGCCGCCGCTCCGCCCAGATGAACCGGCCCCAGGCCGAGCGCGATTATCTGGACCGTCTGCTGAAGGCTTTTTGATCTTTCCTCTCCCCTTGTGGGAGAGGAAAAACTAACTGGGCACCTTGCCGATGTAAGGCAACCCGCGATGCCGCCCGGCATCGTCCATGCCATAGCCGATGACAAAATCATTGCCGATGGGAAAGCCGACATAATCGGCCTGCGCCACGGCATCGGCGCGCTGCTTGTCCAGCATCACGGCCACCTGCACGCTTGCCGCACCCGCCGCCTTGATCAGCGACACCGCCTTCGCAATCGTGCGCCCGGCATCCAGCACGCCGTCGATCACCAGCACATGGCGGCCGGCGATCTGCTCGGACGGCCCCGCGATCATGGAAATGGCGCTGGCCACGCGCTTGTCGCCATAGGAGCGCAGCCAGATCATCTCCACATCCAGGGGCACGCCCTCCCAGGCCAGGGCCCGCAAAAGATCGGCGGCAAAGACGAAGCCGCCCACAAGGACCGGCATGGCGATGTCGGGCTTCAGCGGTCCGGACGCGATCTCCGCCGCCAGGCTGCGAACCCGCGCCTGGATCTGTTCGGCCGTGAAAAGAACGTCAGGCGCCATCAAGACCCGTCTTTGGCGAAGCGCACTTCCAGATGGCGCGCAGCCGCCGGGGGGCTGGAAAGCCTGGTGCTGAAAGGAATGGTTTGGCCCGGCGCCAGCACGGTGGCCGTGGGCTTAAAGGTCCAATGATAAATCTCGTGATTGTCGGCATCGCTCAACGTCACCTTCACCGTCTGCGGCACCGGCAATTGACGCGGACCGCCATTGACGATCTTGCCGGAGACCGCAAGCACGGTCTGGCCGTCCTCGCTTTCGCGCTTGTAGGCCACCTCGCGGAAGTCGATGCCGCTGGCGCTGACTTTCAGGCCCAGGCTGGAATAGACGCCCGCCGATTGCGGCCAGATGACCGCAATGTCCTGGCGGTAGCGCACCGCGGAAATTCCGATCAGCAGCACCACCAGGATCAATCCCGCCCAGCCGGCCGCGACCGCCAGACGCGAGGCCATGGGCACGCGGGGCCCCGTCTCGGCCGCCTTGGCTGAGGCGGAGGCGGCGTAAGTGCGGGTGGGGGTGAAGCCGTCCGGGACGGTGCTGGCAGCCACGGGCGCGGGCGCTGGCGCCTCGGCTATCGGCGCGGAAACGGCAGGCGCCGGCTCGTCCGGCATGGCCGAGACGGGCTCAGGCGCTTCGGGGTCCTGGTGCCAGCTATGGCCGCATTTGGCGCAGCGCACCGTACGGCCCTGGGAGGGAAACTTCGTCCCGTCCACCGAATAGCGCGTGCCGCAAGAAGGACAGGTAAGAATCATGCCCGGCCCGTTGAAATATCAGCAGAAAATACGTGTCAGAGACGATGACCGCAAGCGGCGTCGCAGTTATGTTCGAATCGGGAGCCGGCCGATGCCGGGCGCCCGATCGCAACAGGCGTGCGAACCTGGAAACCAAAGCGCGCGGGAATTAATAAATTGCTAGCGTCCCCCGATTCCGCCATGCGTCTGGAGACCGATAGAGAGAATATGCGCACACCGGGATCGGGACACTAGATGGTCCGCTTCGAAAATGTCGGCATGCGCTATGGCTCCGGGCCGGAAGTGCTGCGCGATGTCAGCTTCACGCTGGAGCCGGGGTCTTTCACCTTCCTGACCGGCCTGTCAGGCGCTGGCAAGACCACGCTGCTCAAGCTGATCTATGTCGCCGAGCCGCCCACCCGGGGCCTGATCACCCTGTTCGGCACCGAGCTGGCGACCGCCCGGCGGCGCGACCTGCCGGCCATCCGCCGCCGGATCGGCGTGGTCTTTCAGGATTTCCGGCTGCTCAATCATCTTTCAGCCTTCGACAATGTCGCCTTGCCGCTGCGGCTGGCGGGCAAGAAGGAAGGTGAGTTCGGCCATGACGTCAGCGAGCTTCTGTCCTGGGTGGGCCTGGGCGACCGCATGGAAGCAAGGCCGCCCACCCTGTCGGGCGGCGAGCAGCAGCGCATCGCCATCGCGCGCGCCGTGGTGGCGCGCCCCGACCTTCTGATTGCCGACGAGCCGACCGGCAATGTCGATCCCGAGATGGGCGCGAGGCTGATCCGCCTGATCGCCGAACTGAACCGGCTGGGCACAACCGTTCTGATCGCCACCCATGACCGCGCCCTGATCGAGGCGACACGGGCGCGCGAGATGCGGCTAGTGGAAGGCCGGCTGGTGGAACTCAGGGGGCCGTTATGAAAGAGCGCGCCAGTCCCATTCTGCCGCGCGACAAGGGCGCGGCCCCGCTGGAATTCGTGATCGCGGTCATGGCGCTGCTGGCGGCGCTGGCGCTGGGGGCGTCGCTGGTGGCGACGCGCGCCGCGCATGGCTGGCAAAGCGGCCTGGCCGATCGCATCACCGTGCAGGTCATGCCGCCGGAACAGGGCGATCCGCGCGATGGGCTGGAAGCGGAAACCCGGCGCGTGCTGGACATCCTGCGGGCGACGCCGGGCATCGCCCACGCCGCGCCCCTGTCGGACGCCGAGATCAACACGCTGGTTGAACCCTGGATTGGAAAGAACGGCGCCGTGTCCGGCATTCCCCTGCCCAGGCTGATCGACGCCACGGTGACACCGGGCGAAAAGATCGATGTGGCCAGCCTCACCCAGCGTCTGGAGCGCGCAGCGCCCCATGCCAGCCTGGACGATCACCAGCGCTGGATCGCGCGGCTGCGCCACCTGACCGATGCGGTGCGCTTTGCTGCCTATGGCATATTGCTGCTGATTGCGGGCGCCACGGCCGCTGCCGTGTCCTTCGCCACGCGGGCGGGCCTGGATGCCCATAACGAGGTGGTGGCGCTGCTGCATCAGATGGGTGCGCTGCCGCAGTTCATCGCGCGCGCGGTGGAGCGGCATTATTTCATCTCGGCTCTGGGCGCGGCCTGTCTGGGAACCTTGTGCGCCGCCCTGTTCTTTCTGGGCGCAAGCGGACTTGAGGTTTTCGGCGTCGAGGCCGTGCCCTTCCTGCCGCCCCTGTCGCTGCGCTGGGAGGAATTCGCCTGGCTGCTTGCCGTGCCCGTCGTCACATCGCTGATTGCCTGGGCCACGGCGCGCATATCGGTCCTGTCGGCGGTGCGGACCTTTTACTGACGCCTGTTGAGAGGGGCGCGGACCGCCAGCTAGCCATCGGGCTTTGGCCTTTGCTATCGTCGCAGCGCTGTGATTGGAGCCTTGATTTGCGCGTCTTTCTGGGCGTGATTTTTCTTCTGCTGCTGGGCTATGGCCTTGCCTTTGTGCTGTTCGTCAGCAGCCTGCCGCCCACGCCTGTCCAGGTGCCGAAAGCCGATGGCATCGTGGCGCTGACGGGCGGCGACGAGCGGCTGGATACGGCCGTGTCCCTGCTTGAGCAGGGCGTGGGCCGGCGCCTTCTGGTCAGCGGCGTGAGTCAGCAGACGACCAAGGAAACGGTGGGCAAACTGTCGGATGGGGGACCGCGCTTCGACTGCTGCGCCGACATCGGCTATGCCGCGGAAGACACACATGGCAATGCCGAAGAGGCGGCGGAATGGGCGCGCACCCATCATTTCGCCAGCCTGGTGATCGTCACCGGGCGCTATCACATGCCACGCACCTTGCATGAATTCGCGGCGCGCATGCCGGACGTCACTTTGATTCCCTATCCGGTCAATCAAAGCCGCATTGACTTGTCCGGCTGGTGGCGGCACAGCCGCACCGTGAGCCTGCTGCATCGCGAATTCGTGAAATATCTCGCCAGTCTGGTGACGACGCGGCTTCAGCACGCATGACCGCCTTTCGTTCTTTCGTGTTTCTGCTGTGGTTCCTGGCCGTCACCACGGTGCTGTCGCTGATCTTTCTGCCGGTGCTGGTCCTGCCGCGGGGCGCGGCGATCCGGCTGGCCCGCGCCTGGTCCCGCGCCACGTTTTTCGGGCTGAAATGGATCGCCGGCCTGGACTGGGAAATCCGCGGCACCCCCCCGGAGGGGCCAGTGCTGGTGGCGGCCAAGCATATGAGCATGTGGGATACGCTGGCGCTCTATCTTGCGCTGAACCGGCCCGCCATCGTGCTCAAGCAATCGCTGCTCTATATCCCCTTCTATGGCTGGTTCCTGTGGAAGGCGACCGCGATCGCCATCGACCGCAGCGCCGGCGCCAGCGCCTTGCGCAAGATGTCGGCCGCCGCGCAGAAGGTGCTGGGCCAAGGCCGGCCGATCCTGATCTTCCCCGAAGGCACGCGGAAGAAGCCGCATGCCGCGCCGGACTATAAGCCGGGCGTGGCGGGCCTCTATGCGCTGCTGAAAGTGCCCTGCGTGCCGGTGGCATTGAACTCCGGCGTCTATTGGACCGGCTTCATCAAGAAGCCAGGCAACATCGTGCTGGAATTCCTGGAGCCGATAGCGCCCGGCCTCAAGCGGGAAGCCTTCATGGCGCTTCTGGAAAGCCGCATTGAAACGGCCACCAGCAAGCTGCTGCCATGAGACGGCCGGACGGACAATCGCCGAGACCGTCGCTGGACAGGCGACAATGCGGCCCCTGCACGGCTTGCTGCGTCGATCTCAAGATCGTGGCGCCGGAGCTTAAGAAAAAGGCGCGGGTGCCCTGCCCGCATCTGGGCGGCCCCGGCGGAAAGACAGGCTGCGGCATCTATGACAGCCGTCCGGCGGTCTGCCGCCAGTTCCTTTGCGGCTGGCGGCTGTTCGAGAACATGGACGAGACCTGGCGGCCCGACCGCAGCGGCGTCCTGGCGATGCGCAAGGCGCCGGATGAATTGCCTGCCGCATGGAAGGCCGCGCCTTACGGCGTGCATATGCTGATCCTGGGCGGCGAGGAGGCGGTGCTGCGGCCCGCCTTCCTGGCCTATGCGGCGGGTCTGATGGCGCAAGGCATTCCGGTTTTCCTGTCCGCCGCCTCGCCCTCGATCCTGCTGAACGATCATATCGAGGCGGGCTGTGATGCCGATTACCTGAAGGCCCGGGTAACGGAACTCTATGGCCTGGTCCATGCCTCCCGCTTCGAGCAAAGCCTGTTCAGGCGCATCGGCTTTCTCTACCGGCTGCAGATCGACCGCCAGCGTCAGAAATTTCTAAGAAAATCAGCGGGATAATAACAGTGCGCGGGCTGGAATAGACTGCCCGGCGACCCCATATCAGGCAGGTTGGCGGCCAGGGTGGCAGCCTGCGTCCGGATATGTTTGTTACAGACCCGATGAGCGATATCTCGACCCAAGTCTGGGACATGAAATACCGGCTGAAGGCGCCGGACGGCACGCCGCTGGACCGCGACCTGGCGGATAGCTGGGCGCGCGTCGCCCTGGCCCTGAGCGAGGCCGAACCCCCGGACCAGCGCACGGCGCGCGCCGCTGAATTCGCCCATGCCCTGGCGGGTCACAGATTTCTTCCGGCGGGGCGGATTCTCGCGGGCGTGGGCACCGGGCGCAACGTCACGCTCTTCAACTGTTTTGTGATGGGCACGATCGACGATTCCATGGATGGAATCTTTTCGGCCCTGCGCGAAGCCGCGCTGACCCTGCAGCAGGGCGGCGGCATCGGTTATGATTTTTCGACCCTGCGCCCGAAGGGCGCGGCCGTGGCGGGCGTGGGCGCCGACGCATCCGGCCCCACCTCCTTCATGGATGTGTGGGACGCCATGTGCCGCACCATCATGAGCGCCGGAAGCCGCCGCGGCGCCATGATGGCGACCTTGCGCGTCGATCATCCCGATATCGAGGATTTCATCACCGCCAAGCGCACGCCCGGCCGGCTGGCCAACTTCAATCTGTCGGTGCTGGTGACCGATGCCTTTATGGCGGCGGTGAAAGCCGATGCCGACTGGCCGCTGACTTTCGGGGGCAAAACATATCGCACGGTGTCTGCCCGGACATTGTGGGACACGATCATGCGCTCGACATATGAATATGCCGAGCCCGGCGTCATCTTCATCGACCGCATCAACAGCCAGAACAATCTGGGCTATTGCGAGACCATCGCGGCCACCAATCCCTGCGGCGAGCAGCCCCTGCCGCCTTACGGCGCCTGCCTGCTGGGTTCGATCAACCTGGCCCGGCTGGTCAAGGACCCATTCACCGATCATGCGGCCCTGGACCTGGACGAGCTGCAACGCCTGACAGCCACGGCGGTGCGGATGATGGACAATGCCATCGACGTGTCGCGCTTTCCGCTGGAGGCGCAGGCGCAGGAGGCCCGCGCCAAGCGCCGGATCGGCCTGGGCGTGACAGGCCTGGCCGACGCGCTGATCTTCTGCAAGGAAAAATACGGCTCGCCCCGCAGCCTGGATTTGATCCGCCAATGGCTGGCGGCGCTTCACCATGCCGCGTATCGTGCCAGCGTCGAACTGGCGAAGGAAAAAGGCGCCTTTCCGCTTTACGACATGAATCCCTATCTGTCGCGGCCGCACATCCAGGCGCTGCCGCCGGATATCTATGACGCCATCGCGGCCCACGGCATCCGCAATGCCCTCCTGACCTCCATCGCGCCCACCGGCACGATTTCGCTCTTTGCGGGCAATGTCTCCAGCGGCATCGAGCCGGTCTTCGCCCTGAGCTACAAGCGAAAGGTCCTGCAGCCCGACGGCACACGGCGCGAGGAGCAGGTTACCGACCATGCGGTGCAGCTGTTCCAGGAGAAATTCGGCAGCGACACCGCCCTGCCCGATTATTTCGTTACGGCCCAGAATCTGTCGCCGGCCGACCATCTGGCGGTTCAGGCCGCCTGCCAGCCATTTATCGACAGCGCCATTTCCAAGACCATCAATGTGCCGGCTTCGATTTCCTTCGAGGAATTCGAGCATGTCTATGCCCAGGCGTATGACCTTGGCTGCAAGGGCTGCACCACCTATCGGCCCAACGCGGTGACCGGATCGGTGCTGTCGGTCGAAGAACCCGCCCCGCCGGCGCAAACGCCGGAACCGGAACTGCCGCTGCCGGCGCCCGAGCCGCGCGCTTATGAGCAGCGCATGGGGGGCGGCATCGTCTATATGACCCGGCCGCTGGACCGGCCTGAAGAACTGGTCGGCCGCACCTACAAGATCAAATGGCTGGACACCGATCACGCCTTCTACATCACCATCAATGACATCGAGAAAGACGGCCGCCGCCGGCCCTTCGAGATTTTCATCAACTCCAAGAACATGGAGGCCTATGCCTGGGCCCTGGCGCTGACCCGCATGATCTCGGCTGTTTTCCGGCGCGGCGGCGATGTCAGCTTTGTCGTCGAAGAGCTGAAAGCCATCTTCGATCCGCGCGGCGGCCAATGGATGAGCGGGCGCTATGTGCCGTCGCTGCTGGCCGCCATCGGCGAGGTGATCGAGAAGCATATGGTCGAGATCGGCTTCATGGGCCAGCGCCATGCCAGCCTGTCAGGCCTGATGGGCGCCCATGCCATTCCGGCGGAAGGCGCGCGCGCCCGCCATTGCCCGCGCTGCAATGCCGCGAGCTTTGTGAAAATCGAAGGCTGCGATTCCTGCCTTTCCTGCGGTTATTCCAAGTGTAGTTAGCCACGATGTTCAAATATTCCAGCCGCTTCTGGCTTTATGCCCCCACGGGCGTCTTCCTTCTTCTTGCGGCGACCGCCATGCTGCATTGGTGGATGCTGGCGAGCGCCTTCGAAAAAAAGCTCGCCGCCCTGAAAGGCAATCAGGCGATCCCCGGCCTGTTTCTGGATTGGGACAAGGTCGAGCTGGGCGGCTTTCCCTTTCGCCTTGATGCCGATTTCGTGAATCTGCACGTGCAGGGCGTTGCGGCGCATGGCGCCTTTTCCTGGAAGACCGAGAAATTCGCCGCCCATTCCCTGACCTATGGCCGCCGCCAGACGGTGTATGAGGCCGCGGGGCGGCAAAGCCTGCAATGGACAGATGCAAAGGGCGGCCCCCATGCCGCCAGCTTCATTCCGGGCAGCCTGCATGCCAGCAGCGTGGAAGATGCGCGCGGGCTTCGGCGCGCCGATCTGGACATCGTCGATCTGGGGTCGAAAGACTTTGTGATCGGGCGGGCCCAGTTTCACATGCGGCGTGATCCGGACGGCAAGGACCTCGATCTGATGCTGCGCCTGGAAAACTGGGGCGCGCGCAAAGAGGTTCAGGTCTATGCCACCCTGACCAACGCCCAGGCCTTCGAGGCGCTGTTGCAGGGCGCGCAAGCCTGGCCGGAGGCCGCGGCGGCCTGGAAAGCCCAGGGCGGCAAGGCAAAGCTGTCCCAGGTGGTCGCGCCGGGCCTTGATCCGGAAACGCTGCTGGCGCCGCTTTATTGAAGGTCGCGGCTCGCCATCGGGGCGATGCCTGAAACCTCCAGCTTCGTGTGATCTGGCCCCCGTTGCCAGAAAAGTTCCCATCTGTCTCAATGGTTCAAAATATCAGGCTTTGGGGGCCCGGAAGTCCGGGGCTCGCCGGGGAAAAACAGCCTGGCCGCATGGCCGATAACGGCAACAAGAAAATCCTTGGGGGAGGAAATCATGACGGACGCGAAGCCATCCAAACGCCTGGTCGGGGAAATGATCGCCGAAGCCGTGGCGATGTTCATCATCATCGTGATCGGCGACAGCGCCGCCTGCATGTACACGCTCTATGATCCCAGCCCCTATAAGCAGGCCTATTGGGGTGTCTGCATTTCATGGGGGCTGGCGGTATCTGTCGCCATCTATGTCACCGGCGGCGTATCGGGAGCCCATGCCAATCCCGCCGTGACCCTTGCGATGGCGATGTTCCGCGGCTTTTCCTGGAAAAAGCTGGTCCCCTATTCCATCGCCCAGATTTTCGGCGCCTTTCTCGGCGCCGCGGTTGTCTATGCCATGTTCGCGCCGGTTATCGACCAGTTCAACGCCGTGAACCATCTGACGCGGGCGGGCGATGGCGGGGCGGCTGGGGTTTTCTTCACCCATCCGGGGGAAGGCATCACGCCCGTCCATGCCCTGTTTGACCAGGTTATTCTGACCGCGCTCTTGATGCTCGGCATCTTCGCCGTCACCGAGGAGCGCAACAGCATGGCGCCCAGGGGCAATACCGGCGCGCTGATCATTGGACTTCTGGTGGCCATTATCGGCGCCTCTGCCGGTTATCTCGAAGCCTGGGCGCTGAATCCCGCGCGCGATTTCGGGCCGCGTGTTCTTGCCTGGCTGATGGGATGGGGTCCGCAGGCCTTTCCGTCGCCGGGAAACTATTGGTGGGTGCCCATCGCCGGACCGCTTATGGGAGGCGTGCTGGGCGCTGCCGTCCACCAGTATCTGATCCGGCCCTTCCTGCCGGCTCAGAGCAGCACCGGCGAACTGGCCGCACGCTGACTGTTGCGGAATTCTGTGTCCTTTCCCCCTGGGGGGAAGGAATCATCTCTTGCGCCCGAAATTCGGCTCGGCCGTATCCTGGCCCTGTTCGATGATCGCCTTGCGGACGGCGCGGTTGCGGGTGAAGAAATCGAACAGGAAGTCGCCGTCGCCGTTGCGGACCGCGCGCTGCAGCACCGCCAGATCCTCGTTGAAGCGGCCCAGAACTTCCAGCACCGCGTCCCGGTTGTTCAGGAAAATGTCGCGCCACATGGTGGGATCGGAGGCAGCGATGCGGGTGAAGTCGCGGAAGCCCGACGCGGAATATTTGATCACTTCGCCCTCGGTGACCTTTTCCAGGTCATGGGCGGTGCCGACGATATTGTAGGCGATCAGATGCGGAAGGTGCGAGGTGATGGCCAGCACCAGGTCATGATGGCTGGCATCCATGACATCCACCTGGCTGCCCAGGCCCTGCCAGAAGGCTTTCAGCTTTTCGACCGCTTGCCTGTCCGATCCCGGCACCGGGGTCAGGATCGCCCAGCGGCCATCGAACAGGCTGGCGAACCCGGCTTCCGGACCCGAGAATTCCGTGCCCGCGATGGGATGGGCAGGAATGAAATGCACATTCTGGGGAACGAAGGGGCCGACATCGCGCACCACCGCGCCCTTGACCGAGCCCACATCCGACAGAATGGCGCCCGCGGCCAGGCTGGGCGCGATCCGTTCGGCAATCCCGCGACAGGCGCCGACGGGCGCGCAAAGAATCACCAGTTGCGCGTCCTTCACGCAGCTTCCGATATCGGCATGCAGACTGTCGCAAAAGCCGATTTTGCCGGCGCGGTTCAGCACATCGGCACTGGCGTCATGGCCGGATATTTCCTTCGCCAGGCCGCCGCGGCGGGCAGCATGGGCAATGGACGACCCGATCAGGCCCAGGCCAATGATGGCGATTTTGTCGAACATGGGTCTAGCCTGCCATGAACTCTGCTATCAGCTTCACCGCCAGCCGGTTGGCTTCCTCATCGCCCACCGTCATGCGCAAGGCATTGGGCAGGCCATAGGCGCCCACGCCGCGCAGGATGACGCCGTTCCTGGTCAGGAAGGCGTCTGCCCTGGCAGCGGTCTTTTCGCCTTCGGGGGGGAAATGGATCAGCACGAAGTTGGCGACGCTGTCATCCACCGTCAGGCCGGTCTTGCGGATTTCCTGGGTGATCCAGGGCAGCCAGATGTTGTTGTGCGCGACCGCCTTCCAGAAATGGTCCCGATCGCGCACCGCGGCAGCGCCGACCTGCTGCTGGAAAGTCGAGGTGTTGAACGGCCCCCGAATGCGGTTGAGCACATCGCAGATGGCCGCGGGCGCATAGAGCCAGCCCAGCCTGAGACCCGCCAGGCCATAGAGCTTGGAGAAGGTGCGGGTCATCACGACATTGTCATGACGCGCCACCAGATCGATGCCGGCCTCATAATCCTTGGCGGTGACATATTCGGCATAGGCGGCGTCGATCACCAGCAGCACATGGCCGGGAAGGCCGGCATGCAGCCGCGCCATTTCATCCCGGTTGAGCATGGAACCGGTGGGATTGTTGGGATTGGCGATATAGACCATGCGGGTCCGGGGCGTGACCGCCGCCAGCATGGCATCGACATCGGTCTTGATGCCGTGGTTGGTCTGCATCTCCGCCACCATCACCGGGACGGCGCTGTTGGCGCGCGTCACGATCTCATAGACCAGAAATGCATGACGGCTGATGATGGCCTCATCGCCGGGCTGCAAATAGGCGTTGGCCAGCATGGTCAGGAGCGGGCCGGAGCCTTCTCCGCCACAGACGATCCGGTCCGGGTTCAGGCCATGCACCTGGCCGATCGCCTCGCGCAGCGCGCGCATGCTGCCATCGGGATAAAGTTCCAGGTCATGGGCGGCGGCATGCAGGGCTTCGACCGCCCTGGGGCTGGGCCCGATAGGCGATTCATTGGAGGAGAGCTTGAACACCTTGTCCACGCCCGGCACGGTGGCGCGGCCGCCGACATAGAGCGAGACTTCCAGAATGCCGGGTTTTGGTTCGGGACTCATCACTTGACCAAGGGCGCCGGCCGGGCCGGGCCCCCTCAAAAAAAGGCCGGTATTGATAGGGCCGCGCCGTCATAAAAGCAAAGCAGGCCAGCCATTCGCGCCGGGTATTGCGGGGGCTTCGTTGACTTACGGGGGTGGCAGTCTTAGCTACGGCCTCCTAGGATTTGTGATGACCGAAGCCCCTCGTTTCCTGCGCCCGGTGGCACAGCCCAATGCCGATGTCGGCATGGCCGTCACCTTCGAGACGCCGCTCAAGCTGGACTGCGGCCGGGAGCTGGCGCCCTTCACGGTCGCCTATATGACCTATGGCCAGCTGAACGAGGCCCGGAGCAACGCCATCCTGATCTGCCACGCCCTGACGGGCGATCAGTTCGTGGCGTCCGACCATCCCATCACCGGAAAGCCCGGCTGGTGGACCAGCATGGTGGGGCCGGGCCAGCCGATCGACACCGACCGCTTCTTTGTCATCTGCGCCAATGTGCTGGGCGGCTGCATGGGCTCGACCGGGCCGGCCGAGATCGACCCGGCGACGGGCAAGCCCTGGGGCACGAATTTTCCGCTGGTCACCATTCGCGACATGGTGCGGGCGCAGAAGCGGCTGGTCGAGCATCTGGGCATCGACAAGCTGCTGGCGGTGGTGGGCGGTTCCATGGGCGGCATGCAGGTGCTGCAATGGGCGGCCTCCTATCCCGATTGCGTGCGCGCCGTGGTGCCGATCGCCTGCGCCGCGCGCCATTCGGCGCAGAACATCGCCTTTCACGAGGTCGGCCGCCAGGCGATCATGGCCGACCCCGACTGGAAGGGCGGCGAATATCAGCTGCACGGCACCCGGCCATCCAAGGGGCTTGCGGTGGCGCGCATGGCCGCGCACATCACCTATGTTTCGGAGATGGCGCTGCAGCGCAAATTCGGCCGCAACCTGCAAAATCGCGAAGGCCTGAGCTTCCAGTTCGCGCCCGATTTCCAGATCGAATCCTATCTGCATCACCAAGGCGCCAGCTTCGTGGATCGCTTCGACGCCAATTCGTACCTCTATATCACCCGCGCGATGGACTATTTCGATCTCGCCGGCGAGCATGGCGGCCAGTTGTCGGATGTGTTTCGTCTGAATGCGGCGCGTTTCTGCATCATCTCCTTCTCCAGCGACTGGCTTTTCCCGCCGGTGGAGAACAAGCGCATCGCCCATGCGCTGAATGCCGTGGCCGCCCAGGTGAGCTTTGTCGAGATCAAGAGCGACAAGGGCCATGACGCCTTCCTGCTGGACGAGCCGGAAATGTTCGCCACGGTTCGTGGCTTCATCAATCATGCGGCGCAGGAGCTGGTGTGAGCGCGGCGCCCCTTCGCCCCGACCTGGCGGCCATCGCGGCCATGATCCGCCCCGGCGCGCGGGTGCTGGATGTCGGCTGCGGCGATGGCGCGCTTCTGGAACATCTGAAGGCCAAGAATGTCGATGGCCGGGGCATCGAGATTTCCCAGGCCAATGTGAATGCCTGCGTGGCGCGGGGCCTGGCGGTGGTGCAGGGCGATGCCGATACCGACCTTGTCGATTATCCGGCGCAGATCTTCGACGCCGTGATCCTGAGCCAGACCATCCAGGCCACGGAAAAGCCCCGTGTGGTGATGGAGCATCTGCTGCGCATCGGGCGACGCGTGGCGATCTCGCTGCCCAATTTCGGCTATTGGAAAGTGCGGCTGTCGCTGCTGGCCGGCGGGCGGATGCCGCGCACCCGCACCCTGGATTATTCCTGGTGGGCGACGCCCAATATCCATCTTTGCACCCTGGCCGACTTCGTGGACCTGGCCAATGACTGCGGCGCCACCATCGTGGAGGCCTATGCCCTTGATGAACAGGGCGGCACGCGCAAGGTCGAACCCGGCAGCCTCAGCCATGGCTGGCTGGGTCCCAACCTGTTCGCCCAGGGCGGCGTCTTCCTGCTGAAAAAGACGTAACTTCCGCGTCGCTTTCCCGCCGGCGCTAGCTTCCCAGATCGCGGACAGGCTTGAGGGCGACCCGCGCGGCGACGGGCAGCGGCGGCGGCGACGCGGCGTAGAGGGACTTCACCGCCTCGACCAGATGCACGCCGCCGACGCCGGGAAACAGCCGGGCGCCGATCTTCTCCCAGCCGACGCCCGACCGGCTGACCGCATGGAACGGCGGGGCATAGAGCGCGCGCGACCAGCGCCCCGGCTCGAACAGAACGTCCTTCAGCAGCAGGTCCAGCTCGATCCGGGAGAAGGGACGGCCATGCCCAAATGGAGAGACCTGGACCTGTGCCCAAAGGCTGGCGCGGTTGGGCACCACCAGCAGCAGCCGTCCTTCGGGCGCCAGCACCCGCCAGATCTGCCGCAGCAGCACGCGCAGATGCTCGGAGGCTTCCAGCCCATGCACCACCAGGATGCGATCGAAGAACACATCCGGAAAGGGAAGCGCATCTTCCTCGCACAGAACCGCGGCATTGCGATTGTGCGGCCAGCCGACCACGCCCTGCCGCGCCGGCATGGCGGCGATGGCGCGCTCGGCCCCGGCAAGCGCGCCCAGATAGGGCGTGGCAAAGCCATATCCCAGAAGGCGATAGTTCCGCATGTCGGGCCAGAAGGCGCGGATTTCGCGCTGGACCGCCCGATGCGCCACCTGGCCCAGCGGACTGTCGTAAAAGGCGATGAGGTCGCGCACATCCTGGGGCATGGCGCAAGCATAAGCGCTGGGAACTGGCGTTCAAGGACAGGCTTTTGCTAACCTTGCGCGGTCAAGGAGTTGCCATGCCCCAAAGCGAACAAGCTATCCAGGTCGAGATCGTCCCATGCCTGTACGACAATTATGCCTATCTGGTGAAGTCCGGCGGCTCGGTCGCCGTGGTCGATCCGTCGGAGGCCGTGCCCGTGCGCGAGGCGCTGGCCAGGAAGGGCTGGGCGCTGACCCATATCCTCAACACCCATCACCATCTGGATCATTGCGGCGGCAACCTGGACCTGAAACGCGAAACGGGGGCGCAGGTCGTCGGACCGGGCAAGGATGCCGCCCGCATCCCCGGCATCGATGTCGGGGTGGATGAGGCGTCGGGCTGGCTGTTCGATGGCCGCAAGGTCCAGGTGCTGGAAGTGCCGGCCCATACCAGGGGCGCCATCACATTCGTGATCGATGGCCATGCCTTTACCGGCGACACGCTGTTCCTGATGGGCTGCGGCCGGCTGTTCGAAGGCGATCCCGCCATGATGTGGGCCAGCCTGAGCAAGCTGATGGCCCTGCCGGATGAAACCCGCATCTATTGCGGCCACGAATATACCGAAAGCAACGGCCGCTTCGCCCTGACGCTGGAGCCCGGCAACCGGGTGCTGCAGACACGGATGGAAGAGGTGCGCGCGGCGCGGGCCCGCAAAGACCCCACTGTGCCGGCCACACTGGGGCTGGAGAAGCAGACCAATCCGTTCCTGCGCCCGGACGTGCCGGAAATCCGCAAAAGCCTGGGCATGGAAAAGGCCGATACCGTATCGGTCTTCGGCGAGATCCGCGCGCGGAAGGACAAGTTCTAGCCCGCCCCAATGGTCAGCGCCCGCGCGCGCGGGATGGCAGGCATCGGTTCAGCGGAAAAAACCTATTTCGAGCGGAGGTCGTCTTCGCCGCTGGTGACGGGCGAAAGCACCAGTCGCCCGGCGCCGGAGACCACGCTGATGCCCGTTCCGGCCAGCCTGGAGCCGGCCCCGGCCACCGAACTGGCGGCGTCATAGGCAATGCAGCCGGACAGGAACAGGACGGTCACGGTGAAAACCGCCGCCGTCACCGGGACGCGGGTCTCGCTATCCATGTCCGAACAATCCCATTCGATAGCCACTTCAGGCCCCCCGGCCGATTGACAGGCCGGAACCTTATCCAGCCAATGGTCAAGAACTCGCTAACCAGTTGGCGCCATGTCTCAGATCATTTTCCCGACCCGTCTCTACAAAGCACGGCTGGGGCTGCTGCGGGGCCTGGAGGAAACCTGCCTGGGCCTTGCCATGGACGACGGGGCGGGGCGGCGCTGGAGCCGCGACCATGGCTATGGCGGCTATACCTCCTACGCCTCGCTGAACGAACTGCCTCGCCGGGCCAGCATTTTCGCCGAACTGGAGCGCGCCCTGTCCCGCCACGTCGCGGCCTTTGCGCGGGAGCTGGATTTCGACCTGAACGGCCGCAAGCTGGTGCTGGACAGTCTTTGGGTGAATGTCATGAACAAGGGCGCCATTCACGCGCCCCACATCCATCCCCATTCCGTGATCAGCGGAACCTATTATGTGGCGATACCGCCGGGTTCGGGCGCCATCCGCTTCGAGGATCCGCGCCTTGCCCTGATGATGGCGGCGCCGCCGAGGAAACAGAAGGCCCGGCTGGAAAACCGGCTGTTCGTGGATGTGGAGCCCAAACCGGGCATGCTGCTGTTGTGGGAAAGCTGGCTGCGTCACGGCGTGGAAACCAACCGCGCCAGGGGGCGGCGGATTTCGGTGAGCTTCAACTATCGGGTGGATTAGCGCTCGGTCCGGATGCTGGTATGCGCGCCGCCATAGCCGCGGCCGGCATCGGCCTTCCAGTTGATCTGGCCCGGTTGCGGCCCGTCATGGGTGCCGCCATTTTCCCAGGTCTTGCAGGATTTATCGATCGAGGAGCGGCCGCCATTGGTGTCATTGGTCCGGTGCGCGGCCCGGGCGCTGGCGCGTTCTTCCGCCGACATGCGGACAGTCTCGGCGCCCGGACAGCCGGTGGCATAGCCCCCCTGGCCCTGGGCCAGCACGGGGGCGGGCGACGCAAGCATCACAAGCCCCAGAGCGGGCAGGACAAACCGGCGCATGACATCCTCCTGATCAGACAGGGAACCTAGCGCGCCGCGATGCAAATTTTGAGGCAAAGCCCCGGAAAAATACTGACAGCCTGTCAGCCCTGGCGGCGCCGGATGATGGCGTCCAGCTTGGCGGGCAGCTTGGAGACAAAATGTTCCCGATCCCATGCGGCCTTGGCTTCTTCCAGGATGCGGTGGCGGGCTTCCTCCGGCAGATGCGCCCAGGCCGCGATCACGCCCGATCCCAGCCGGCGCACCAGACATTCGTCTTCGGCCGGATAACGGAACTGTTTCTCTTCCACGAACGCCATGCGCCTGTCGCCTTTTCACGCGATTGTTGATGAAAACCGGGTCAGGCCGGGACACCTGCGCGCGTCGGATACCGGGAGACAAAACTCAACCGGCGCCGTCAGTTAAACCGGATCGCGCGTGAATGGGAATAAGGAACTTTACCAGGCGAAGGCGCAACGAACGCGCGGCGCAAAAGATCAGCGCTTGCCCTTCTTCTGGCGTTCCTTGCGGGCGGCATAGCGTGCATCGCGCGCCGCCTTCTGTTCCGCCAGAAGCTGCACCAGCTTTTCGGCCTCTTCGCGCTTCTTGGCCTCGGCGGCGGCCTTGGTCTCTCCTTCCTCGCGGCGCTTGCGCTCTTCTTCCTCGCGGGCGATGCGTTCAGCCGCTTCCTGCGCCAGGCGCTTTTCCTCGGCACGCTTGGCCAGGCGCTCGTCGCGGGCGGCCGCGATCGCGGCGCGCTCCTTGGCGCGCTCTTCAGCGGTTGCCTTGGCCGCTTCAGCGCGGGCCTTCACCTTGGCCAGCATTTCGGCGCGGGCCTTGGCGGCGGTTTCGAGGCGATTGGAGAATTTTTCGTCGTCTTGGCGGGGCATCTTCTTCAGGCTGTCGGAAAAGGAGGACGGGAGAATTCTTCAGGTTTCCAGAACACGCAAGGCCGGAGCCTGCGGCTTGTTGTGGGCATCGACCAGCAGCACGCGGGGCTGGAAGCTTTTGGCCTCGGCCTCCTCCATGCGGGCATAGGCCACGATGATGACCAGATCGCCCTTCTGGGCCAGGCGGGCGGCGGCACCATTGATGCCGATCGTGCCCGATCCGGCCGGGGCGGCGATGGCATAGGTGGTGAAACGCTGGCCATTGTTGATGTTCAGCACATCGACCTGTTCATGCGGCAGCATGCCGGCGCGTTCCAGAAGGCCGGCATCGACCGAAATGGACCCTTCATAGTCCAGATCGCACTGGGTCACGGTGGCCCGGTGGATTTTGCCCTTGAGAAGCGTCAGTTGCATCAGTTTTCCAGGTTCGCCAGCGACAGCGCAGCGACCAATAGCTTGCGCCTAGTTATCAAGGAAGCTCCTCAGCTTTCTTGAGCGCGACGGGTGCTTGAGCTTGCGCAGGGCCTTGGCCTCGATCTGGCGGATACGCTCGCGGGTGACGCTGAACTGCTGGCCGACTTCTTCCAGCGTGTGGTCGGTATTCATGCCGATGCCGAAGCGCATACGCAGCACGCGTTCCTCGCGCGGGGTCAGGGTCGCCAGCACGCGGGTGGTGGTTTCGCGCAGGTTCGCCTGGATGGCGGCGTCGATCGGCAGGACCACATTGGGGTCCTGGATGAAATCGCCCAGGTGGCTGTCTTCCTCGTCGCCGATCGGGGTTTCCAGGCTGATCGGTTCCTTGGCGATCTTCAGGACCTTGCGGACCTTTTCCAGCGGCATGGCCAGGCGCTCGGC
>CAYFKU010000010.1:51207-52472 GCA_964343955.1 uncultured Rhizobium sp.
GCCTTCATCAGCCCGATATTGCCTTCCTGGATCAGGTCCAGGAATTGCAGGCCGCGATTGGTGTATTTCTTGGCGATCGAGATGACCAGGCGCAGATTGGCCTCGATCATTTCCTTCTTGGCGACGCCGGATTCCCGCTCGCCCTTCTGCACCGTCTGGACGTTGCGGCGGAATTCGGAGACCGACTGGCGCGTTTCCTGGGCGAGCTGCTGGATGTCGTCGCGCAGCGCCTTGATCTTGTCGCGTTCGTCGGTGACGAAATCATGCCAGCCGATGCCGCTCAGCCGGCCGACGCGGCGGGCCCAGTTGGGATCAAGCTCGTTGCCGAAATACTGTTTCAGGAATTCGGCCCGGTCCACGCCATGGCTTTCGGCCAGGCGCAGCAGCTTGCCTTCAAGGCCCACCAGGCGCTTGTTGATGCCGTACATCTGGTCGACAAGCGCTTCGATGCGGTTGTTGTTGAGCTTGAGCGACTTGACCAGGTCCATGGTCTCGTTGCGCAGCTTCTTGAAGCGACGTTCCTGGCCGGTGGAAAGCTCGTCGCTGGCCAGCGCGGCCTCGACCGAGGCGTCCTGCAACTTGCCCAGCTTCTTGTAGAGGGCGGCGATATTGTCGAGGGTCGCCAGCACCTGCGGCTTGAGGGCGGCTTCCATCGCCGAAAGCGGCAGATTGCCTTCATCGTCGAAATCGTCGCCGTCCTGCGCGTCGGCCGCGGCGGCGGCTTCGCCTTCATCGCCCTCGCCTTCGCCCCTGGGCGCGGCAGGCTTGGGCGCCGGCGGCGCGGGCTTCTTGATCTCGGTGGGCGGTGTGGCGTTGGCCGATGCCGGCACGCCGGTCAGCGGCTTGCCGTCGGGACCGACCGGCGGCGGAATATTGGCGGGCTGGCCATCGGGACCGGCGCCATACATGGCTTCCAGGTCAATGATGTCGCGCAGCAGAACCTTGCCTTCATTGAGTTCGTCGCGCCACACGGTCAGCGCTTCGAATGTCAGCGGGCTTTCGCAAAGCGCGCCGATCATCAATTCGCGGCCGGCCTCGATGCGCTTGGCGATGGCGATTTCGCCCTCGCGCGACAGAAGCTCGACCGAGCCCATCTCGCGCAGATACATCCGCACCGGATCGTCGGTGCGGTCATACTGCTCGCCGGACTTGGCGGTGGTGGCCAGGGCCTTGCTGCCGCTGGCTTCGACCAGCGCGCCGCCTTCCTCGCCTTCCTCGGCCTCTTCGCTCTCGATGACATTGATGCCCATCTCGTTGAGCATCGC
>CAYFKU010000011.1:0-31853 GCA_964343955.1 uncultured Rhizobium sp.
GGACCAGCCTAGCCAGAAAACATGAATTTGTAATGGCAGGCTCAAAGGCCCTGGGAGACGCCCGAATCCGCCAGCAAGTCCTTGATAAGGCTAAGGTTCACGGGACGCATCTGGGCCAGGGCGGCGGCATCGGCCCGGGCCACGAAGTCCCGCACCGCCCCAGGCGACCGCTCCAGCGCCCGCACCATATGCAGCACCACATTTTCGGGGACCTGGAGCTGGCGGTCGGCGAACAGTTTCACGGCAAGCCCCATGAGCAGCGCCTCGTCCGGCGCCCAGAGCGGAAAGGCGAGCGCGGCTTACCAGGTCGGGCAAGGTCACCGGCCAGTCGGAAGGCGGCATCGCGGAAGTGATCAACAGCGGTGCGCCGCGCTCCATAAGAGCAAAAAGCGGGGCTTCCGCCACACCCCGGGCCACATCTTCCACCACCAGCGGGCCATCGGGCACACCCTGCATCAGATCGCGGGCACAGATGATCCGGGCGCCCGATTTTTGCGCCCAGACCGCCGCCAGATGCGACTTGCCGCTGGCCGCGGGGCCATAAAGCGCCGCCGCGGGCGCGGGCCAGGCCGGCCAGGAATCGATGAAGGCGACGGCGCTGCTGTTGCCGGGCGCGACGATGAAATCGTCGCGGCCCTTGGCGCTGCGCACCGCAAGCGGCAGGGCAAGCTGGGTCACGGGAATGTGCTCATTGCGCAAGATGCCTTCCCGCCATCACGCCGCGCAGCATCACGACCGCATAGCCGGCCGCGGCCAAAAGTGTGAAGGCGGCACAAATGCCGGAAAGCGCCAAAGACAGCCGCGGCGCGTCAAGGTTGAGCGCCAGAAGCATCAGCATGGTGAGAATTGTGAGCACCTGAACCACCGTCGAGACCTTGCCGACGAACAGGGTGGGCGTGGCCAGATTGAGACCGGCCAGCTTGATCACCAGCCAGACCGCGCAGAAGACCAGATCGCGGCCTATGACCACCGCGACAAGCCAGAAGGGGGCGGCGCTGACGCCAAACAGGGCGGTGAAGCAGAACAGCATCAAAAGCTTGTCGGCAACCGGATCGAGCCAGGCGCCAAGATCGGAGGTGACGGCCCAGCGCCGCGCGATGAAACCGTCCAGTCCGTCGCTAAGGCCCGCGGCGGCAAA
Organism: uncultured Rhizobium sp.; assembly: GCA_964343955.1. Lineage (GTDB taxonomy): Bacteria > Pseudomonadota > Alphaproteobacteria > Micropepsales > Micropepsaceae > Rhizomicrobium. The sequence continues at coordinate 1,139 of CAYFKU010000011.1, forward strand.
GGTCAGCAGCGCCGCCATGTCATGGCCTGCCAGGATCAACCAGCCGGCAAAGGGCGCCGCCAGCAGGCGCAGGGCAGTCAGCAGGTTCGGCAGGTGCCGCACCTATTGCCCACCCTTGCCCGCGGCCAGCATCCATTGCCCGCCGCGATTGTTGAGCGAAAGGCCGGCGCTGCCCAGCGCTTCGCGCAACTGGTCCAGCCCACCCTGATAGGAGAGGTTCATCCGCGCATAGCCGGTGGTCATGGCGGTGACGGTGGCGCCGGTCACATTGCCGCTTGCGGCCAGCGCCGTCTGGATCTCGCCCCATTGCTCCAGGCTCGCGATACGCACATCCACCCTCAGCCGTCCGCGCTGGGTGAAATCGATGGCGTTGCGCGTCTTCCACATATCTTCGATGGCGCGCACCGCGGCCTGCGCGGCGACCGGATAGGTGGTGCCGACCGTACCGGTCATCGGCAAATCCGTGCTGCTCTTGACCGGCTGCTCGCCGGCGCCCAGACGGCGAATGTTCACCGTCATCTTGCCGTTGGCATAAAACGCCTGGGCCAGGGCCACTTCGGTGACCTTGTTCTTGGCGGCCACCGCCGCGACGTCGGTCCAGCCGGCGGCATCGAAATTGAGACCCGCCAGCGAGGCGTCATCCTCCGCCGCCAGCAGGTTGAACGGCACCTGGCTGTCGCGCAGGGCCGGGGCGCCCAGCGCCGCCGCCCATGGCCCGTGGCTGACGCCCGGCGACATGGGGATCACCAAGATGCGGCGCGCCTGGGTCTGGGAGAAGGCAATGCCGGAACTGCGCAGCAGCCGCGCCACCGCATCGGGATTGAAGGCGTAGGTGACGTCCGCGACATAGCGGGTGGTCGAGCGCCGCTCATTGGCGACCGAGTAGCCGCGGCTGATGCGCAGCAGGCCCGGAAGATCCAGCGCGGGCTGGCGTGTCCAGTCGGCCTGCCGGGTCAGGCGCCGATAGATGATCTGAAAGGCCTTGGCGCGCCCCTGGGCGATTGCCGCGTTCAGGGCCTCGGTGCTGGAGGCGCCGGTCGCATCCACATGCAGGTTGGTGACGGTGAAAAGGCTGTTCTCCTGGGCCGCGGCCGGACCGGCGGGGAGCAGCAACAGGGCCAGAAAGCCGATGGAGATCGAAGCAAGATAGGCGCGGAAGGTCATGCGGAGCCTGAATGAGGGCGCGCAACTATACCGATGGGCCCCGGCCGGCGAAAGGCACCTAACCCTTCGCCAAATCTGACAAATTTGCGGCGTCCACCCGTCCCGCGGCGGAAGATGTGCGTGACAAAGGCGGATCGCTTGCGCCTGGCCCGGCGCCTGATTAAACGGGGCCATGCCCGACACAAAATCCGAGCCCGGCCTGACTTATAAGGACGCCGGCGTAGACATCGACGCCGGCGAGGCGCTGGTCGATCGCATCGCGCCTGCGGCCCGCGCCACCCGCCGGCGTGGCGCCGACGCCGATCTGGGCGGTTTCGGCGGGCTGTTCGACCTCAAGGCCGCCGGCTTCAAGGATCCGATCCTGGTGGCGGGTACCGACGGCGTCGGCACCAAGCTCAAACTTGCGATCGATACGGGCCGCTTCGAGGGCCTGGGCCAGGATCTGGTCGCCATGTGCGTCAATGACATTGTGGTGCAGGGCGCCGAGCCGCTTTTCTTTCTGGACTATTACGCCACCGGCAAGCTGGTCGTGGACCAGGCCGCGGTGGTGGTCGAAGGCATCGCGCGGGCCTGCCGGGAATCGGGCTGCGCCCTGATCGGCGGCGAGACGGCGGAGATGCCGGGCCTTTACGGCAAGGGCGATTTCGATCTGGCCGGATTTGCCGTGGGCGCGGTGGAGCGCGACGCCATTCTGCCCCGGCTCGGCGCCATGCAGGATGGCGATGTGCTGATCGGCATCGCGTCCAGCGGCGTGCATTCCAACGGATTTTCCCTGGTGCGCAAGGTGGTGGAAAAATCTGGCCTGGGGCTGGAAGCCCCTGCCCCCTTCGCAACCGGCAAAAGCCTGGGCGAAGCCCTGCTTGTGCCGACACGGCTCTACGTGCGCGCGGCTCTGGAAGCCATGAAGACCGGCGGCGTCAAAGGCCTGGCCCATATCACCGGCGGCGGCATCACCGACAATCTGCCGCGCTGCCTGCCCGAAGGGCTGGATGCGGAGGTCGATCTTTCCGCCATCGCCGTGCTGCCGGTGTTTCAGTGGCTGGCGAAACAGGCCGGCATCGTGGAAAGCGAGATGCTGCGCACATTCAACTGCGGCATCGGCCTGGTGGCCGTGACGGACGAGACCCACGCGGGGGCGGTGATCGAGGCCTTCCAGAAGGCGGGCGACAAGGCCGTGCGGATCGGCAAGCTCATCGGCGGCAGCGGCGAGGCGAAAGTCGTCTATCGCGGGGCGCTTGGGCCTTGAAACGGGTCGCCGTCCTGATTTCCGGGCGCGGCAGCAATCTGGGCGCGCTGATCGCCGCGCAGGACCAGAGCTACAAAATCATTCTCGTCATTTCCAATGTCGCGGGCGCCGGCGGTCTCGACAAGGCGCGTGACGCCGGCATCGTCACCCAGGTCATTCCCCATGGCGGCAAGAGCCGCGAGGCGTTCGATGCCGAACTCGATGCCGCGCTGCGCGCCGCCGGCGCGGAGCTGGTGGTGCTGGCCGGCTTCATGCGGATCCTGTCCGACGGCTTTGTACGCGGCTGGGAGGGCAGGCTGATCAATATCCATCCCTCGCTGCTGCCCGCCTATAAGGGCACCAGGGTGCATGAGCGCGTGCTCGCGGCCGGCGAAAAGGAAAGCGGCGCCAGCGTGCATTTCGTGGTGCCGGAACTGGATGCCGGCCCGGTGATCGCGCAGGGACGGGTGGCGGTTCAGGCCGATGACACGCCTGAGACGCTGGCCGCCCGCGTGCTGGCCGTGGAGCATGGGCTTTATCCGCACGCCCTGAGGCTTCTGGCCACGGAAAAAGTCCGGCTGCAAAACGGCGCCGCCGCCTTCACAGCCTGATCGTATAGTTCTTTTCCCGATAGCGTTTTTCCAGCCACCAGACGAAGGGCGGCTGGAAATCGCAGGGGCCGACAAAACCGTATGTCCCGGTATCCAGGAAAGGGCAGAAACGCGGCCCAACCGGCGGCGGCGACAGGCCGTGATAGAGCGTATAGGTGTTGGTGCGGGTGACATTGTCGGGCAGCAATTCGCGCCAGAAGAAAGCGCCGCCCCACAGCATGAAACCCGAAAAGGCGAACAGGATGAGCGGGAGCATCCTTTGGCCGAACTGGCTCATGGCAGTCCCGCGATCCTTTCCGAAATCTCCCACAGCCGCCGCGCATCCGCATCGTTGCGCGCCTCGGCGGTCGGCGTCGCGATCCGGCATTCATGGAAATATTCGCCGCTGACATTCGCGACCTTGGGCGATGAGGCCAGGTAAATGATCGTCTGGGCGCCCTCTTCCGGCGAGATCGCGCCGATCGGCTTGGCGACCTTGAACACCGTGCGCAGCAGGCCGCCGGAATTGTCGCCGAAGCGGGTGGCGACAAATCCGGGATGCAGCGCATTAGCGGTGACGGTGCTGCCGGCGATGCGGCGCGCCAGCTCGCGGTTGAACAGGATGTTGCAGAGTTTCGTACTGGAATAGACCGGAAAGCCGGCATAGCCATGGCGCGACTGCAGATCGTCGAAGTCGAGCCTTGCGCCGCGATGGGCATTGGAAGCGGTGGTGACGATGCGTGCGCCGGACGTCAGCTTTGGCCGCAGGGTATTTGTGATGACGAAATAGGCCATGTGGTTGAGGGCGAAGGTCAGCTCCAGCCCATCGACCGTCTCCTGCCGCCTGTTGAACATGGCGCCGGCATTGTTGATCAGCACATCGATCCGGGGCTCGCGCGCCAGTTCCGCCCCTACCCGCTTCATCTCGGCAAGGGTGGAAAGATCGCCCATGTGCACGGCATGGTCGGCGGACGGATTGGCGTTGCGCAACGCGGCCATTGTGTCATCGGCGCGCTTGCGGTCGCGGGCCGTGAAGACGATGCGGGCGCCCTGCCCGGCCAGGCGGATCGCGGCCACTTCTCCTATGCCGGATGTGGCACCGGTGATGATGACCGTCTTGCCTTGCATAAAAAAAGGCTCCCGCGGGTGCGGGAGCCTTATAACAGTTGCGCGGGACTTCGTCCCCGCCTCGCGTCGCGCTTGGTGGCGCGATGCTGCGGCGTTCGGCCCTCAAATCGGTCCACTGGACCGATTTGTCCCGCTACGCGGGTCGGACCTCACCCTACAATGTCCAGGTCACGGAAGAAGAACTTGATCTCGTTGGCGGCGGTTTCGGGGGCGTCCGAGCCATGCACCGAATTGGCCTCGATCGACTCGGCGAATTCCTTGCGGATGGTGCCGGGGGCCGCGTTGGCGGGATTGGTGGCGCCCATCACTTCGCGATTCTTGGCGATGGCATTGTCGCCTTCCAGAACTTGCACCACGACCGGACCCGAAATCATGAACTGGACCAGGTCCTTGAAGAAGGGCCGCTCGCGATGCACGCCGTAAAAGGCTTCGGCATCGGCCTGGTACAGGCGGATGCGGCGGCTGGCAACGACGCGCAGGCCCGCTTCCTCGAACTTGGCGATGATCTTGCCTGTCAGGTTCCGGCGCGTGGCGTCCGGCTTGATGATGGAAAGGGTGCGCTCGACGGCCATGTGAACTCCGGAAAGTTTGGAAAACGGCCGCCTTATAGCGGCGCGGCTCGCCAAAGAGCAAGCGTCACCAAAAAGGCCTCGCCGACATTGCGTTTTCCCCGCCGCCTTTCGCGGCGCGGGCGCTGCTTCAAGCACCTCGCCCGCGATGTTTCGCATGGGGGGAGGCAGGGCTTGAGGAAAGGGCAAGGACCGTTATAAGGCCCCACAAATGCTGGCAATTGACAATATCACGGTCCGGATCGCCGGGCGGGAGATCCTCAAAGGGGCGACCGCCAACCTGCCGGCGGCCCGCCGCATTGGCCTGGTGGGCCGCAATGGCGCCGGCAAATCGACCCTGTTCAAGGTGATACTGGGCCAGTTGCACGCCGATGACGGCACGGTGAGCTGGCCATCCGCCTGGCGCCTGGGCTCGGTGGCGCAGGAAGCCCCCGGCACCGACACAAGCCTGCTGGACACAGTGCTGGAAGCCGATCCGGAGCGCCTGAAACTTCTGGCCGAGGCCGAGCAGGAAAGCGACGGCCACAGGCTGGGTGAAATCTATCAGCGGCTCGACGCCATCGATGCCTATACGGCCCCGGCCCGCGCCGCCGAGATTCTGGCCGGCCTGGGTTTCTCGGCCGAGGAACAACTGCGCCCCTGCCGCGAATTTTCCGGCGGCTGGCGCATGCGCGTGGCGCTGGCGGCGGTGCTGTTCTCGGCACCCGACCTTCTGCTGCTGGACGAGCCGACCAACTATCTGGATCTGGAAGGCGTGCTGTGGCTGGAGAATTTCATCCAGAAATATCGCGGCACTATCCTGATCGTCAGCCATGACCGCGACCTTCTGAACACGGCCTGCGAATTCATCCTGCATCTGGAACGGGGAAAGCTGAAACTTTACACCGGCGGCTACGACACCTTTGTCGAGACGCGCGCCGCGGCACGGGCCAATGACATGGCCTTCGCCAAGAAGCAGGAAGCCGCCCGCGCCCATATGCAGAAATTCGTGGACCGCTTCCGCGCCTCGGCCACCAAGGCGCGCCAGGCGCAAAGCCGCGTCAAGATGCTGGCCAAGCTTGCGATGGTGGAAGTGCCCCCCGACGAGCATGTCGCGCCCATCAATATTCCGGAAGCGACGCCGGCCTCCCCGCCCCTGATCACCATGGACCGCGCGTCCGTCGGCTATGAGCCGGGCAAACCGATCCTGACAAACCTGTCTTTCCGTTTCGATCCCCAGGACCGCGTCGCGCTGCTGGGCAAGAACGGCAACGGCAAATCGACCATGGCCAAGCTGCTGGCGGGCAAGCTGGACGCGATGAGCGGCGAATTCACGCCCGCGCGCAAACTGGTGGTGGGCTATTTCGCCCAGCACCAGGCCGAGGAACTGGACACCGGCGTGACGCCCATCCTGACCCTGCAGCGGCTTCGTCCCAAGCTGACGATCGAGCAGGTCCGCAACCAGCTCGGCGGCTTCGGCTTCAGCCAGGACAAGCAGCAGACTCTGGTGGGGCAGCTTTCGGGCGGCGAGCGGGCGCGGCTGATGCTGGCGCTGGCCACACTCGACAAGCCGAACCTTCTGATCCTGGACGAGCCCACCAATCACCTGGACATCGATGCCCGCAACGAACTTCTGACGGCGCTGAACGACTTCGACGGCGCGGTGATCCTTGTCAGCCATGACCGCCGCCTGATCGAAGCCACCGCCGAGCGCCTGCTGCTGGTGGCCGACGGCAAGGTGACGCCATTCGAAGGCGATCTGGACGATTACCGGCGCTATCTGCTGACCGGCGAGAATACCGCCACCCGGCGCGTGCCCGCCGCCGAAGCCGAAGCCAGGGTCAGCAAGGAAGATGCCCGCCGCAGCAATGCCGAGAAGCGCGCCCAGCTCAAGCCGCTGAAGGACAAGGTTACGGCCGCCGAAAGCCAGATCGCCGCGCTGACCGCCGAGCTGGCCAAGCTGGACAAGACGCTGTCCGATCCCCTTCTCTTCGCCCGGGACCCGGCCAAGGCCGCCTCGGTTTCGAAGAAGCGCGCCGACGCCGCGCGCAAGCTGGATGCGGCCGAGAAAGCCTGGCTGGCGGCCAGTGAAGCCTATGAGAATGCCAGCGCGTGACGCGCACGGTTTGCCAGCCCACCGAAGGATGAACTAGGGTTTCGCCCCATGACCGACGACCGATTTTACGAACGGGCCGGCCCCTTCACCCTGGCCGAGATCGCCGCACGCATCGGCGCCGAGGTGCAGAAGGGCGGTTCCGGCGATATTTCGCTGCGCGATGTCGCATCCCTGGAAAGCGCCGAGGCGGGGGATGTCTCGCTGTTCAGCGACGCCAAATATGCCAATGCCTTTGCCGTCACCAAGGCCAGCGTGGTCATCACCAATGAGAAGCTGGCCGCCCTGCCCCATGGCGTGACCCTGCTGGTGGCGCCCAATCCGCGCCTTGCTTTCGCGCAGGTCGGTCACATCTTTTATCCGCCCGCCAAGCTGCAGGCCGGAGTGCGGGCACATGTGCCGGTGCATCCCACCGCCAGTATCGGCGAAGGCACCGAGATCGGGGCGGGCGCCGAGATCGGCCCCAACGCCAGGATCGGCGCCAATGTCCTGATCGGCAACAATGTTGTGATCGGGCGCGGCGTGGAAATCGGCGACGACTGCCGCATTGGCCCCAATTGCGTCATCACCCATGCCATCCTGGGCAAGCGGGTGGTGATGGGTCCGAACAACAGTATCGGCAATCAGGGCTTTTCCTTCGTGCCCAGCCTGGAAGGCCTGCTGCGCGTGCCGCAACTGGGCCGCGTCCTGATCGAGGATGATGTGGAATTCGGCTCCAACTGCACGGTGGATCGCGGCGCCATCGGCGACACCCATATCGAGCGCGGCGTGCGTTTCGACAGCCTGATCCATGTCGGCCACAATGTGCAGATTGGCCATCACAGCCTTTTGGTGGCGCAGGTCGGCATCGGCGGCTCGACCACGGTCGGCCCCATGGTGCTGATCGGCGGACAGGTCGGCATCAGCGATCATCTGTCCATCGGCGCGGGCGCGCGCCTGGCGGCCCGCTCGGGCGTGACCCGCGACATCGCTGCTGGCGAGCGGGTGGGCGGTTATCCCGCCCGCCCCCTCAAGCGCTGGCACCGCGAGACCGCCCTGCTCGCCAAGATGGCGCGGCCCAAAAAGATACAAGAAGAAGAAGACGACAGCGACTGACGGGGATCATCATGGGGGCGCAGCTTTCGAACATCATTCCAAAGCTGCACCGGCGGCTGATGCCGACCCTGCTGATGATGTATGTCCTGGCCTTTCTGGACCGGGCTAATGCCAGCTTCGCCAAGGCGGGCCTGGCCGCCGATGCAGGGGTCGGTGACGCGGCCTTTGCCTTCGGCGCCGGCATCTTCTTCGTCGGCTATGCCTTTCTGGAAGTGCCCTCCAACCTGATCCTGCACAAGGTGGGCGCGCGGCGCTGGATGGCACGCATCATGATAAGCTGGGGACTGGTGTCGGCGGCCAACGCCTTTGTCCACACGCCGGCCCAGTTTCACGCCGTGCGTTTCCTGCTGGGCATGGCGGAAGCCGGCTTCTTTCCCGGCATCATCTATTATCTGACGACCTGGTACCCCACCGCGGCGCGCGCCCGTTCCGTGGGCGTCTTTTATTACGGCGCCCCCATTGCGCTGACTTTGGGCGGACCTTTATCCGGATATCTGGTAGGACAAGATGCGTTCGGCTTGCACGGCTGGCAGGTGATGTTCATCGTCGAAGGGCTGGCCGCGTCGCTGGGCGGTTTTGCCGTGCTGTTCCTGCTCAAGGATCGTCCCGAAGATGCGCCATGGCTGACGAGCGAAGAAAAATCCGTCCTGCGCGCTGCCCTTAACGCCGACGAAGACACGCGCGAACATCTGGGCCTGCTGGATGCCCTGCTGAACCGCCGCATCCTCTATCTGGCTCTGGTCTATTTCCTGGTGCAGAGCGGCTTCTACGGCCTGACTTTCTATCTGCCTACACAAGTGGCGCGGTTGATGGGCGCCAGCATCGGGTTTCAGGTGGGGCTGGTGACAGCGCTGCCCTGGATCTGCGCCCTGATCGCGGTGACCGTGATCCCTGCCTGGTGCGACGCACGCGGCAATGCCCGTCCCGTCGGCGCGGTGACCATGGCCATATCGGGGCTGGCGCTGGCGGTATCGGCGCTGGCGGGCTCGCCGCTGGTGGCGCTGGCGGCGCTCTGTGTCGCGGCCGCTGGATTGATCGTGACCCCGGCGCTGTTCTGGACCATGCCGACCGCGCTGTTGGGCGGCGCGGCGGCGGCCGGCGGCATCGCGCTGATCAATTCCATCGGCAATCTGGGGGGCTTCGCCGCGCCCAACCTGCGCGCCCAGCTTGAGCTTGGTTTTCACTCCTCATCCGCCGGACTGCTGGGCCTGGCGACGGGAACCTTGATCGGCGCCTGTCTGTTCGCCGCCGCGCCTCGAAAGCCCTGAGGCTCTAAGCAAAGCTCAGGCTGATTGAAGTAACAAAGAAGCCGTCTTTATTGAGATCAACGGTCAGAACCAGCCAGCCACCTGACGGCACAGGCGTTGCTAATTCGTAACCAGAACTAGTGGAAATACCGATCAGCAGTTCTATGGAGGAAAGCCTCGGTTTGGTCCCGGCAAGAAATAGCGTCCGGGCCTTGCCGAAAGAGGGCGAATCACGGACGCCAGCCGTCGCAGTTTGAAATACTTTGGGGTCGCCCAGGCTGTTCCAAAACCGGTTCAATTCCAGAAATAGTCCAGGTGACACCCCATTGGCGCGAACGTATCCGCGATCAGCGGGGCCGGGACATTTGGGCCCGTCAAACAACATCATGTACTGACCTAGAGCGCCGCTATTTCCATTTCGCCCATTTCTAATTTTTCCATCGTTGCGTGCCGCATACTGCTGAAACAGACATACTTGAGATACCTTGTGTGTATCCGTGAGCACATACGTGGCATCGACCTTACCGCCGGGGAATTTGCAAATTCGAGCCGCCCTTCCCGCGACTTTCACATTCGCGGCAATGGAGTCATCCAGTTCATTGAGCGAATAGACGCGACACGCCAAGCCCCTGAGGTCAGCATTGGCCTCAATCGAACTGGCCATGACAAGAGCGACTGCCAGACAGTACGACTTCACCCCGCCCCCTTGCTGGCTTTAACTACTTCGCATGCGCCTTGGCGATCGACAGCCATTCGCGCTGGCGCGAGCGATAATAGCTGGGTGCGCCTTCGACAGACTTGATGATTTCCTGGAACAGCGCCTGGGCGCGGCTTTTCTGTCCCATATTTTCCAGCAGCAGGCCGAAGCGCGCGCGCGCTTCCTCGCCCGGATAGCGGTTCATCACCTTCTCATACTGGGCCACCGCTTCCTCATTCTTGCCCTGGATCTCCAGGGCGCGGGCATGATCCAGCTCGGCTTCGGAATCGTAAGCCGCGGGATCGTCGGCCTTGACCTTCACGAACAGGGCTTCCGCCCCCGCGCCATCGCCCGACAGCATCCGGGCCCGCGCCAACCCCTTCATCAGCGCCGGATCGGAATTGCCCAGTGGCCCCTGCATGGCGCTTTCATAAAGCTCGATGGCGTCGGCGAAGCGGCCCATGCGGACACATTCCTCGGCTAGGCCGCGCTTGGAATCCACCGAACCCACCAGCTCGACCTCGCGCAGCTTTTCGCGATAGGCGCGGCCCGGATCGGCGACATTCACCACATTGTCCTTGAGGCGGCGGACCGAGGAAGAACGCAGCAGGTCTGGAATAACGGCAAAGGCGAGATAGGCCAGCCACAAAAGGGGCGTCGCAAGCGGATAGGCGAAGGAAATAAGCCCCATCGCCATCAGCCAGAAGGGCGACTTGCCGTTGCGGATGACATGATAAGCCACCGCCAAGCTGATAAGCAGGCTGCCGATCGTCCAGGCGTTGAAGATGGAACCAAGCATCAGTTCTGCTTCTCGAATTTTCCGGAAGATGTCTCCTTCCAGTAGGTCACGTCATGCCCCGCCGCCTTTGCCTCTTTCCAGGCGGCACGGGCCCCGGCAAGGGCGTTCGAATCCCGACCGTCGAACAACAGTACCACGCGGGCAAGATCGCCGAGCCGCCCCCAATCTGACGGCAGGGCACCGCCGACATAGAAGACTATCTGGGCCGAATTGGGATTGCCCTCCTCGACCGTGATCAGCACCGGCTGACCGGCGGCGTCGCCATCGCCCTGTTGGGCATGAGGCAGAAAGCTCTGATCGTCATAGGTCCAGAGCAGCGTATCCAGCGCATCGGACCGTTCCGAGGAATCGGTCTTGATCGCCGCCCGCCAGCCGCGACCCAGCGACTTTTCCACCAGCCCCGGAAGCACCTCTTCCAGGCTGCGGCGTTCCAGGTGATAGAACAAGGTCTCTGTCATGTTTCGTAGTGTTCAATCACCATCCGGTTCAGCAGCCGTACGCCCCACCCCGTTCCCCAGCTCGGAATGGTGGGCTTCTGCTCGCCGTCCTGCCAGGCGACGCCGGCGATATCCAGATGCGCCCAGGGCGTGTCATTCTCGATGAAGCGCTTGAGGAACTGGGCGGCCGTGATGGCGCCCGAATTGGCGCCGCCGATATTCTTCATGTCGGCGATCTTGGAGCGGATCATCTTGTCATAGAAGGGATCGAGCGGCAGTTGCCAGACCCGCTCGCCGGTATGGCGGCCCGCCGCCTGGATGCGGCGCACCAGTTCATCGTCATTGGAAAAGACGCCGGCATGTTCGAAGCCCAAAGTGGCGACGATGGCGCCCGTGAGCGTGGCCAGATCGACAATCATCCTGGGCTTGAAGCGGCGCTGGGTGTAGGTGAGCGCATCGGCCAGCACCAGACGGCCCTCGGCATCGGTGTTCAGCACCTCGATGGTCTGGCCCGATAGCGAAGTCAGCACATCGTCGGGACGGATGGCATCGCCTCCCGGCATGTTCTCGACCAGGCCGACCACGCCCACGGCGTTCACCGGCGCCTTGCGCGCCGCCAGCGCCAGCATGGTGCCCGTGACAGCGGCCGCGCCCGCCATGTCGCCCTTCATGCCGGCTAGGGCATTGCCGGGCTTCAGCGAAATGCCGCCCGTGTCGAAACATACGCCCTTGCCGATCAGCGCCAGGGGCTTGCTGCTCTTTTTGCCGCCATTCCACTGCATCACCACAAGCTGGCTTTCGCGTGCCGAGCCCTGGCCCACGCCAAGCAGCGCGCCAAAGCCCTGGCGGCGCATTTCCGCCTCGCCCAGGATTTCGACTTTCACCCCCAGCTTGGAAAGCCGCGCCCTGGCGCGGCGCGCGAACTCGGCCGGATAAAGAATGTTCGGCGGTTCATTGACCAGGTCGCGCGCCAGGAAGATGCCTTCCGCCACGGCGGCAAGACCGGCATGCGCCTTCCTGGCCGCAGCCACATCCGGCGTGACCAGGGTCACGGATTTCAGCTTGCGGCGATACTCATCCAGGTTGCGGGTGCGGTACTTGTCGAAGGAATAGCTGCGCAATCGCGCGCCAAAGGCCAGATGGGCGGCCAGTTCGGCCTTTTTGACCTTGCTTGCCTTGGGCACCTCAAGCTCCAGCGCGGCACGGCTTTGGCCGGCGGCATAGAGCCGGGCGACGATCTGGGCGCCCAGAGTCTCCAGTCCCTTTTCGTCCACGGCATCCGGCCGGCCCAGGCCCGCCACCAGGATGCGCGAGGCGCGCAGGCCCGCGGGGGCGACCACCTCCAGGAACTGGCCGGCCTTGCCGGTGAATGACGAAAATTTCAGCGCCCGGCTGAGGGCGCCGCCACAGGCCTTGTCGGCGCGGGCGGCGGCGGGCAGGAAATGCGCGCCTTCGGTTGCCCCCACCACCCAGGCGCCCTCTCCCGAATGGGGGCGGATATCGGCAGGCGCGGAAAAGGAAATCTGCATGCTATATCTCCGGGAGAGGATAAGGGTTTTATGGGAAATTCCCTTGTTCTAATACTAGCTTAGGTCGAATCCAACCGGCCTCCAACATGGGGGCGGCAAAGGCGCAAGTTGCTTTCTGACACCCCAGACAGGCGCATGAGACCCCGGGGACGGGGCTATCGGCTGTCGCGCTATGTCCTGATCCAGCTTCTGGGGCCGGTTGCGCTGCTGACCCTTTTGCTGACCAGCGTCATCTGGCTGGTCACGATTCTGCCCCTGCTGGATCTGGTCATCACCAAGGGCCAGTCCGCCGGAACCTTCCTCTATCTGATCCTTCTGCTGGTGCCGACGCCGCTGGTGATCATTCTGCCGATGGCCTTTTTCCTGGCCGTGCTTTTCACCCTGCAGCGGCTGCAATCGGAAAGCGAGCTGGTGGTCATGGCCTCGGCGGGCTTTTCGCTGCGCCAGCTTGCCGTGCCGGCATTGGGCGCCGCCGCCATCGTGATGGCGATGACCTATGCCTGCATTCTCTATCTGGCCCCCGCCGGGCAGCGGGTGCTGCATGACAAGCTGTCGGACATCCGGGCCGACATGGCGGGCGCCCTGCTCAATGTCGGCGAATTCAACACGCCAAACCTGGGCCTGACGGTCTTCATCCGCCAGCTTTCCGGCAATGGCGAGATCCGCGGCATACTGGTGCATGACAATCGCGACCGCGCCCATCCGGTTACTTATCTGGCGGAAAAGGGCATCCTGGCCAAGACGCCGGCGGGCACCCGCCTGATCATGCTGGACGGCACCATCGAAACCAGCGGAAAGGGCGGCCAGCAGCTTCAGGTGCTGAACTATCAGAGCCACACCCTGAATCTCGATCAGTTTTCGGGACCGGCCCGCTATACCCTGCGCAAGAAAGAGGAACGCTATCTCGATGAACTGTTCTGGCCGCCCGAACCGGGCGTGAATGAAAAGATCCGCCAGCAATTCTTTGCCGAGGGCCACAGCCGCCTGGCGCAGCCGCTTTACTGCCTGGCCTTCGCCCTGATCGCGATGGCGGCGGTGATGCGCGGCCGCCGCCAGCGCGGCAAGGTCGCCCTGCGCCTGACCGTGGCCAGCCTGATGGCGGCAGGCCTGCGGATCGCGGGCTATGGCGCCATGGGCCTGGCCCAGCGCAGTCCCGCGCTGGTCATTCTGTTCTATCTGCTGCCCGCGATCGGCGTCGCCGGCGCCGTCATTGTCCTGATGGGATACAGCCCCAAGGCAATCATGGCCCGCATGCAGGTTCAGCCAATAGCGGGGCCCACCGCATGAGCTGGTCCTGGACGCTTTACCGCTATCTGGCCGTGCGATTCCTTCTGGGCGTGGCGGTCGTCTATTCCATCTTCCTGATGATGGCATTCTCGATCGACATCGTGGATCTGCTCAATCGCACCGCCGGCCATAACGTGCCCACCGCGACGGCGATCGGGATGGCGGTGTTGCAGCTTCCAGACCTGGGCCAGAAGATGCTGCCATTCGCCATCCTGCTGGGCGGGGTTTTCACGTTTGTGCGCCTGTCGCGCAGCCGGGAGCTTGTGGCAACGCGGGCGGCCGGCGTCTCGGCCTGGGACTTCCTGCTGCCGCCGCTGACGGTGGCGGTCTTCATCGGCGTCTTCGCGGTGACGCTGTTCACGCCGGTATCCGCCCGCATGTTCTCGGAGTTCGCCGGGCTGGAGGCACGCTATGTCAAGGGACAGGAAAGCCAGCTTTCGGTCTCGATGAACGGGCTCTGGCTTCGGCAGGGCGATGCAAAACAGCAATCGGTGATCCACGCCCTGCGCGTCGCCCAGCAGGGCGAGCATCTGGAGGATGTGCTGGTCTTCCTGTATGGCGCGGGCGACAAGTTCCTGGGCCGCGTCGATGCGGAATCGGCACAGCTGCACGAGCGCTATTGGGTGCTGAACAACGCCTGGGTCTCAGGACCGCCCGGTTCGCCCGTCCATCACGCCGAGTACCGCCTGCCCACCACTTTGACCCCGGAACAGATCATCGAAAGCTCCACCGCGCCGGACGCCCTCTCCTTCTGGGACCTGCCGGGCTATATCCGCGCCGCCCAGGCCGCCGGCTTTTCCGCCACGCGCTATCAACTTTATCTCTATACGCTTTACGCGCTGCCGGCGCTCTTTGCCGCCATGGTGTTCATGGCCGCCAGCTTCTCGCTGAAGGTTGGACGTGAAGGCGGCCTGCTCAAGGTCATTCTCATGAGCGCCGCCTGCGGCTTCGGCGTGTTCTTTTTCCAGGATTTCACGATCCTGCTGGGACGGTCCGGCGCGGTGCCGATACTTTTGGCGGCAACGGCGCCGGCGCTGGCCTCTATTTTGATTGGCATGACGCTCGTCTTCAGTCAGGAAGACGGCTGATGCGCAACTCTGCTGTCCGTTTTGCCGCCCTTATCGGTTGCGCCCTGATCCCGCTGCTGGCGCAGGCCGCACAATTGCCGCTGCCCAGCGTCAAGCCGCTGCCCAAAGACCGCCCGATCCTGCTGCAGGCCGATGAGCTGGTCTATGACAGCGAGCATCATCGGGTTTCGGCGGTGGGACATGTCGAGATTTCCGACGAGGATCGCACCCTGCTGGCCGAGCGAGTGGATTACGACCAGGATGCCGACAAGGTGACGGCCCGCGGCCATGTCAGCATTACCGACGCGCGAGGCAATGTCGCCTTCGCCGAACAGATGGTGCTGACGGACCGCATGCGCAACGGTGCGCTGCAAGGCTTCGGCGCGCTTCTGGGCAGGACCGGCCGGCTGGTCGCCAGAAGCGCGGAGCGCGTGAACGGCACGATGGTGATCGCCCACCACACCGCCTATACGCCCTGCACCATCTGCCAGAAGCAGGGTCAGCGGACGCCCCTGTGGCAGGTCAAGGCCGAGCGCGTTCTGCATGACCAGACCAAGCACAAGGTTCGCTTCAGGAACGCGACCATCGAGGTCAAGGGCGTGCCGGTGGCCTGGCTGCCCGCCGTTTCCATGGTCGATCCCACGGTGCGCTATTCCAGCGGCCTGCTCACGCCGGAAGTCGGCAATTCCACTAAGATCGGCTATTTCCTGCGCCTTCCGACATATGTGGCGATTTCGCCCAGCCAGGACCTGACGGTCGCGCCCATGTTCTCCACCCATGGCGGAGAGGTGCTGGAGCTGGAATATCGGCAGCGCTGGAACAGCGGCGGTTTCTGGGTCCAGGGCAGCGGAGCCTATAACCCCAATGGCGGCCTGGCCGGCTCACCGGGCGCACAGACCTATGGCCATGTCTTCGGCTCGCTTCGCCAGCAGCTTGCGGAGAATGCCCGCCTTGGCCTCGACGTCCAGTCCACCAGCAACAGCGCCTATATGCGCTTTTACGACATCTCTTTCCTGGACCGGCTGACCAACGAGCTGTTTGTCGAGGCAACGCCCGGCCGCTCGCGTTTCGCCGTGAGCAGCTACTGGTTCCAGGGGCTGCGCTCCACCGACCTGCAGGCGCGCATGCCCTATCTGCTGCCCAAGCTGGATTTCTCGTTCATCCCGGTGGACAAGGTCGCGGGCGGCAGCCTGCGCATGGACCTGACCGGTGCATCGATCGGCCGCGACAACCAGCGCAACAGCCAGCGCGGCACCGCCGAGATCAACTGGAAACGCCCCACCATCCTGCCCAACGGACAGATCCTGACCTGGGTGGCGGATGCGCGCGGCGATTTTTATCATTTCGATACGCCGCGGGCCGCTTCGATCAACAATGACCGCACCGTCGAGCGCGGCACCGCCTATGCGGCACTGGACTGGCGCTGGCCCTTCATCTCCGAAGGCAACAGCCGTTCCTACATCATCCAGCCGATCGCCCAGATCATTGCCCAGCCCTATGGCGGCAATCCCCAGCGCCTGCGCATCGAGGATTCGCAGGATTTCGAGTTCAGCGATTTCAATGTCTTCAGCTTCAACCAGCTTCCCGGCTATGACATCATCGAAAGCGGGCCGCGCGCCAATCTGGGTGCCATGGCGGAGATGCTGTTCCCCGGCGGCAAGGTCGAGGCCCTGGCCGGCCAGACCTATCGGCTGAAACCCGATCCCCTGCTGACCGCCTTTTCCGGAAACAGCGGTTCCGCCTCCGATGTGGTGGGCAGCTTCTCCATCAAGTTCCCCCATCTGGATCTTACGGACCGGATGGATATCGACCGCGGCAACGGCACGATCCGGCGGCATGAGATCTATGTCACCGGCAGCTACAAGCGCTCCTCGCTTCAGGTTAGCTATGTCCAGCTGCCGCAATCGGCCACCAGCCTGGGGCTTCCCAGCCGTGAGCAGGTGAATGCCCAGGCCGACCTGAATGTCTGGGGCAACTGGCAGGTTTTCGTCGCCGGGCAGCGGGACCTGGCCAACAGCCAGTTCCTGAATACCGAAGTGGGCCTGGGCTATGAGGACGAATGCCTGGCCATCTCGCTGGCCTATCGGCGCAAATATACCGAGGACCTGATTCTGGGCGTCCCCCCCTCCACGGCTGTCATATTGCGTTTCTCCCTGAAAACCGGGGACCAGGATGTGCGGCCCTTCAGCCTGTTCCCGCGGGACGTTTTCGCCCTGACCCGCCCCTGAAACAAAGGGACCCAAGCCGCATCCGCCCGGAAAAGGGGCATTTTCGGCATTGCCTTGATCGGGCCGGGAAATTCCGTATTTTGGCACCGGGTTTGGGGCCCGGCGGAGCGCCATATTGAGCGTCAGAGAAAGCCCCGATTTGCGGCCAAAGATGACAATGCGTATTGCCACCACCCTGATGCTGGGCGCCGCGCTTCTGGCCGGCGCGGGTGCCCATGCGCAACAGCTTGCCGCCCTTCCCGCCGTGCCCCCCAAAGCGGGCGCCCGCGCCGCGGCTCATCAGGCCGCGCCCACTGCCGCCCTTGCCCCAGCAGTGACCGGCAGCGCCGTACCGGCGGCGGATGGCCCCAAAGCCGATGCCCAAAAAGCCGATGGCGAGCCGGTTCAGGAAGCCAAGAACAATGATGCCGGCGTGATCGACGCCACCCCCGATGCCGGCAACGATACCGACACGATCGTCGCCACGGTGAATGACGAATCCATTTCCGACTTCGAGCTGCGCCAGCGCATGGCGCTCTATCTGGCGCTGCAGGGCGCCGGGGTGACCCTGAAGCAGTTGACGCCGGAACAGAGGACACGCATCCGCGGCCAGCTCCTGGACGTGCTGGAGGCCGAGAAGCTGCAATTGCAGGAAGCGGTGAAAAAGAAGATCACGGTCAGCCCGGTGGAAGTGGACCGCCGCCTGAACGGCATGATCGAGGATTACCGTTTCACCATGGATCAGCTGCGCGCCAACCTGAAGAATGCGGGCGCCAGCGAGGAAGCCCTTCGCTCCCAGATCACCGCTTCGATCGCCTGGCAGAAAGCGGTGCAGGACGAATATGGCGACCAGGTGAATGTCACGCCGGACATGGTGAGTGCCGAGTTGCAGCGCTATGCCGAAAGCGCCAACAAGCCGCATTACCGCGTGCTGGAGATATTCCTGCCGGTGGAAAATCCCGAGCAGAATGAGAAAGTGAAGAAGGACGCCGAGGAAGTCCTTCGCCAGCTTCACTCCGGCGCGCCCTTCCCCGTGGTCGCCCGCCAGTTCAGCCAGCATCCCACCGCCGCCACCGGCGGCGACATGGGCTGGATTCATGAAGGCCAGCTTGCCCCGGAATTGAACGCGGTCCTGGCCAAGATGGAGGTGGGCGCCATCAGCGACCCGATCCGTTCCACCGGCGGCTGGTATGTCCTGGGCCTGCGCGAACGCCAGGAGCCGCTCGGCACCAAGATCGAGGCGATCCCCACCGGCCCGACCGGACCGGCGGGCACCCTGCCGCTGGCCCGCCTGCTGTTCCCGATCAATCCGGCCGACAAGCCCCAGGTCGAACAGGTCATGAAGGTGGCCCAGCAGATTGCGGAACGCTATGCCGGCTGCAGCCAGCTTGAGGCGCTTCACAAGCAGATGGCCGGTACCGTTTACATGGATCTGGGCACGCCCAAGCTCGCCGATCTGGCGCCGCAGATCCAGGAGGGGCTGAAAGTCACCCGGCCCGGCGATGCGGCAGCACCTTTCATCTCGGAAGCCGGCATCGAGCTGATCGGCCGCTGCGACAAGCGGATCGAGGTCAAGACGGCCTTCGTGATGCCGACCAAGCAGCAGGTCGAAGACCAGCTCTTCCAGAACCAGATCTCGACCCTGGCGCGGCGCTATCTGCGGGACCTCAAGCGCGGCGCCAATATCCAGGTGCGCGACGACACCAAGCCCGATGCCCTCATCCGCTGAAAGCGGATCGGCGGATAAGCCCGCTGAAGGCGGATCGGCGCAAAAGTCCGCTGAACCGGCGGCCCCGATCCTCATCACCATGGGCGAACCGTCCGGAATAGGGCCGGAAATCGCCATGGCCGCCTTCGATCATTTCGGCGGGCGGATCGGCAGCCATCCGCTCAAGCTGGTCGGCGATCCCGCGCTGTTTTGCGCCCACCGCGACCATGTCATCGCCACCAGGGGTGTCCATACCGTGCCGGGAAAGCCGGATGCGGCCAATGCCGCCGCGGTGATCGAGGCCATCGAAGGCAGCGTCAGGACCTGCCTTGCCGGCGAAGCGGCCGCCCTGGTCACCGCGCCGATCAACAAGGCGGTTCTGAACGCGGCGGGATTTCCCTTTCCCGGCCATACTGAATTTCTGGGCCACCTGACCGGCGCGGCGCGGCCGGTGATGATGCTGGCCAGCGACAGACTGCGGGTGGTGCCGCTGACAATTCACCTGCCGGTGGCCCAGGTGCCCGCCGCCATCGGCACACAAGCCATCGTGGAGACGGCCGAGATCATGCTGGCGGCGCTGGCGCGCGATTTCGCGATTGCACGTCCGCGCCTGGCAGTGGCGGGGCTCAATCCCCATGCCGGCGAGGACGGCTTGCTGGGAGAGGAAGATGCAAGGATCATCGCCCCGGCCGTGGCGGCGCTTGCGGCGCGGGGACATGCGGTGCGAGGCCCGCTTTCCGCCGACACACTGTTCCATGAGGAGGCGCGCAAGAGCTATGACGCCGCGCTCTGCATGTATCACGACCAGGCCCTGATCCCGATCAAGACATTGAGCTTCTGGGACGGCGTGAATGTCACGCTGGGCCTGCCCATCGTGCGCACCTCGCCCGATCACGGCACCGCGCTGGACATAGCCGGAACCGGCAAGGCCGATCCGCGCAGCATGATCGCGGCGGTGAAGCTGGCCGCTGGGATGGCCGATGCCAGATCAAGGTGAACAGAAGCCGGATGGGCTGCCGCCGCTGCGGGATGTCATTGCCCAGCATGGCCTGGCGGCCAAGAAATCGCTGGGCCAGAATTTCCTGCTCGACCTCAACCTGACGCGCCGCATCGCCCGCGCGGCGGGCGCCGGGGAAGGCGGTATTTTCTATGAAGTCGGGCCGGGCCCCGGCGGCCTGACCCGCGGGCTGCTGGCGGAAGGCGCGGACAAGGTGATTGCGGTCGAACGAGATGCGCGATGCCTGCCGGTATTGGACGAGATCGCGCGCGCCTGGCCGGGCAAGCTGGAGGTCATTTCCGCCGACGCCATGGAGATGGACGAAGCCGCGATCTTGCCGCAGGGCGCGCGCATCGCAGCCAACCTGCCCTATAATGTCGGCACGGCCCTGCTCATCAAATGGCTGACCAGTCCCGTCTGGCCGCCCTTCTGGCAAAGCGCCACGCTGATGTTCCAGAAGGAGGTGGCCCAGCGCATCGTCGCCCAGCCGGGCAGCGAACATTACGGCCGGCTGTCGGTTCTGGCCCAGTGGCGCACGCGGGGAAAAATCCTGTTCGACGTCCATCGCAGCGCCTTCGTGCCGCCTCCCTCCGTCACCTCGGCCATCCTGCGCCTGGAACCGCGCCCCAAACCCCTGGCGCCGGCCGGTCTGGAGGCGCTGGAGAGAGTCACCGCAGCCGCCTTCGGCCAGCGCCGCAAGATGCTGCGCCAGTCGCTCAAGCCCCTGGGCGGCGAAGCGCTTCTGGAAAAAGCGGGCATCGCGCCCACCGAACGGCCAGAGGACCTGGCCATCGAACAATTCGCCGCGCTTGCCCGCGCCCTGGCGCCGTAAAACACCAGAACATTCTTCCTGCGAGCGATATCTACGCGTCATTGCGGGTCAACTATGGGCGGGAAGTGGCGTACAATATTCGCACCATGCGATTCGCAGCCCTTCTCGCCGCTCTCCTGCTTCCGGCCCAGGCTTTTGCCCAGCCGGCCCCATCTTCGGCTCAACAGGCCCTGCCCCAGCCGTTTGACCGCGAGGGCGCAACCAAGGTGCTGGAGAATAATCGGGTCATTGTTTGGGACGTATCCTGGCTGCAACGCGCCTATCCCACGCACCGCCATCTTTACGATTATACCGGCGTTTATTACACCAACGGCGACCGGATCGTTGTGTCACCGGAAGGCGTGCGTTCGCCAACCCACAGCACCGCCTGGGACACTTTCTTCTATCGCAGAGGCGTCACGCACAGCGAGGAAGGGGTCGGCACCGAGCGGCTGCGGGCGGTGTTCCTTGAGCTCAAGGAAGCCGCGCCGTTGGGTTCCGCGGACACCGCTTCCGCAGGGCTCGGCAGGAAGGTCCGCGAAAGCGACCGCCTGGTCATCTGGGAAGACATTGCCGCGCAGGATACCCAGCCGCCCGCGCACCGGCATGAAAGAGATACCGTGGCGGTCGCCTTCACGGGCCAGAAACCACGGATAACATTCATTCCGCGCGGCACCGTGGACCATGGGGACGAGGCCACTGGCGCGGACCGGACATATTTCTTCGAATTGAAGTAGGGACGCGGATCGCGGTCATACGCCGCCCCGGATCAGCCTTGCGGCGTCAGGGTGTCCGCCACCTTGTCCTTTGCCCGGCGCGGCAGCAGCTTCATCACAAGAATGAAGCCCGACAGCAGCAGGCAGATGCTGTTGGACAGGATCAGCGGCCACTGCCCCAGCAGAATTCCGTAGCTGCACCAAAGGGCAAATCCCGCCACCGTGATGGCATACATCCAGAAGGAAATGTCCTTGGTCTGGCGGGTCCGAATGATCTTGACCGCCTGGGGCGTGAAGCTGACCGTGGATGCAATGGCCGCGAGTGCGCCCAGGATCGTGACCAAAGACATCAGACCAGCTTGCTGACAAACTCCGAAATGCCGGTCTGGCGGCTGCGCTTCAGCCTTTCCGCCTTCAAGACCGCCTGGATATCAGCTAACGCCTTTTCCACGTCCTGGTTCACGATCACATAGTCATATTCGGGCCAATGGCTGATCTCGTCCGCCGCCTTGGCCATGCGGCCGGCCACGATTTCGTCGCTGTCCTCGGCCCGGTTTTTCAGCCGCCGCTCCAGCTCGGCATGGCTGGGCGGCAGGATGAAGATGCTGACCAGATCGTCCCGCATCTTCTCCTTGAGCTGCTGGGTGCCCTGCCAGTCGATGTCGAACAGGATGTCGCGGCCGCGCGCCAGTTCTTCCATCACCACGGCGCGCGGCGTGCCATAGCGGTTGCCGAAGACATGGGCATGTTCCAGGAACTCGCCTCCCTGGATCATGGTTTCGAACCGGTCCATCGTCACGAAATAATAATCGACGCCCTCCCGTTCGGTGGGGCGCCGCGCCCGGGTGGTGGCGGAAACCGACAGGGCGATCTGCGTGTCGGCGTCCAGCAGCCGCCGCGACAGGGTGGTTTTCCCCGCCCCGGACGGCGAGGACAGCACGAGCATCAGGCCGCGCCGCTGGATATTGTCATTCGACATTTTGGGCCTGTTCGCGGAACTGGTCGATCACGGCCTTCAGGGCCAGCCCGGTGCGGGTCAGGGCAATATCGGACGATTTGGAGCAAAGCGTATTGGCTTCGCGGTTGAATTCCTGGGCCAGGAAATCCAGCTTGCGTCCCACACCCCTGCCCTGTTCCAGCAGCGCACGCGCGTCCTGTACATGGGCGCCCAGCCGGTCCAGTTCCTCGCGCACATCGGCCTTCAGGGCCAGCATGGCCACTTCCTGGGCCAGCCGCTCCTCGGAAACCCCATTGCCGTCCAGCAATTCCCTGATCTGCGCCGACAGCCGCTCGCGCAGGGCGGCGGGCTGGGCCGCCGCAAGCCCGGCCGCTTCTGTGACCAGCCGGGCGATCTCGTCAATCTGGCCGCCCAGCACCTGCGCCAGCTTGGCGCCTTCGCGCAGGCGTTCGCGGGCGAGCTTGTCGAAGGCAAGACCCAGGCTTTCCAGAATGGCGGCATCGCGGGCGCCGCGGATCAGCGGATCGAGCGCGCCGGCATCGTCGGCCACCAGTACGCCCTTGAGCGCCAGAAGACCGTCCACGCGCGCCGGCGCCAGACCGGTATCCGCCGCCACCTCGCGCGCAATCCTGACGGCGCTGGCAAGTGCCACGGGATCGATGGCCAGCCCCTTGCCGGCTTCGGCGGCCTCGACGGTCAGGGAAATCTGGAATGCCCCGCGCTGGAAACGTTCGGCGGCGAGCTTGCGGGCCAAAGGCTCCAGCCCGTCATAGCCGGGCGGGGTGCGCAAGCGCAGGTCCAGGCTGCGGCTGTTGACGCTCTTGGCTTCCCAGCGCCAGCGCAGGCCTTCATGGCTGCCCGCGCTCTCCGCAAACCCGGTCATGCTGGCGATATTTTTCATGCTGCGAAACTAGCGCGGGGCAGAGCCCGCGTCATCCCCGACCTGATCACCGGGAACGATGGGCACGCCGTGCCGGCCGGGCCGCGCCCGCCTTCAACCTGGGCGCAGCGGTGTCAGGAGGCGGGACAGCGGCATTCTCGACCCGGCCATTATCTTCCACCGGCCGGCTGTCCGGCAGCGCATAGCCGCGTTCGAAGGCCCGATAGGCGGCGACATTCCTGGCCTGCTCATCATTTGTGGCCGCGAAAGCATGGCCGCCCTTGCCGGTGGCGACGAAATAAAGATCCGAACTGGCCAGGGGGTGAAGCACGGCGGCGATCGCATCCTTACCCGGATTGCAGATCGGCCCAGGCGGCAACCCTTCGATCACATAGGTGTTGTGCGGCGTCGCCGCCACAAGTTCGCTTTGCCGGATGCCGCGTCCCAGCGGATAGCCGCGCGTCAGATCGTAAATGATGGTGGGATCGGTCTGCAGCTTCATGCCGTTGCGCAGCCGGTTGATGAACACCGCGGCCACATGCGGCCGCTCTTCCGGCAGCCGGGTTTCCTTTTCCACGATGGAGGCCAGGATCACCGCTTCGCGGGGCGACTGGAACGGCAGGCCGTCGGCGCGCTTGTCCCATAGCGATTCCAGAATCCGGTCCCGTGCCCGCGCCATCTGGGCCAGCAATGCGCGGCGGGTCTGACCGCGGGTAAAGAGATAGGTTTCGGGAAGCAGGCTTCCCTCCGCCGGCATGGGTCCGGCATCGCCGACAAGAACCGGATCGGCCTTTACAAGCTTCCAGATCATCTCGCTGGTCAGGCCTTCCGCGGCTGTCAGCTTGTGCTGGATGGCGCGACCTTCCACCAGAATGGCCGCGATCCCGGCCATCGAGGCGCCGGAGGGAATGGTATATTCGCCGGCCTTCAGCCGGCTGGCGACACCGTTCAGGCGGGCGCCCAGTTCGAACAGGATGGCGTGGCGAATGACACCTTTGTTTTCCAGGATAAGGGCGGTGTCATGGGTGCGCGAACGGGCGGGGATCAGGATCACGGTCTCGGCGCCGGCGCGCGCGGCGGGACCGGCAGCTTCCCATGCTGTCCAGACCCATCCCACAATCCCGGCGGCGATGACGCCCAAAACCGCCAGGACCCGGACGAGGCGCATCACACCTTGGCGAGTATCAGCGCGGCATTGGTGCCGCCGAAGCCGAAGCTGTTGGACATGGCGATCTTCACATCGCGCTTCTGCGCCGTGAGCGGCACCAGATCCAGCGCCGTCTCCACATTCGGATTTTCCAGATTGAGAGTGGGCGGCACGATGCCATCGCGCATTGCCAGAAGGCAGAAGATCGCCTCGACGGCGCCGGCTGCGCCAAGCAGATGTCCGATGGAAGACTTGGTCGAAGACATGGCCGTCCTGGAGGCGGCATCGCCCAACAGCCGTTCCACCGCTCCGGCCTCGATGCCGTCAGCCATGGTCGAAGTGCCATGGGCATTCACATAATCGATATCGGACGGACTGATGCCGGCTCTTTTGACCGCCATCTGCATGGCGCGATAGCCGCCATCGCCGTCCTCGGACGGGGCGGTGATGTGATAGGCATCGCCCGACAGGCCATAGCCCGTCACTTCGCCATAGATCTTCGCGCCCCGCGCCCGCGCATGCCCAAGCTCTTCCAGCACGACGATGCCCGCGCCCTCGCCCATGACAAAGCCGTCGCGATCCCTGTCATAGGGCCGCGATGCCCTGGTGGGATTGTCGTTGAAGGCGGTGGAAAGGGCGCGGCAGGCATTGAAGCCCGCGATGCCCAGGCGGCAGACCGCGCTTTCGGCGCCGCCCGCGATCATTACATCGGCATCGTCCAGCGCAATCAGCCGCGCGGCATCGCCAATGGCATGGGCGCCGGTGGCGCAGGCGGTGACCACCGCATGGTTGGGACCCTTGAAGCCATGCTCGATGGAGACATAGCCCGAGACCAGATTGATCAGCCGGCCGGGAATGAAGAAGGGCGACAGGCGCCGCGGTCCCTTTTCATGGACCAGGATCGAGGCCTGCTCGATGCCGTCCAGACCGCCGATACCGGAGCCGATCAGGACGCCGGTCCGGTGCTTGTCCTCGTCCGTCTGGGCCACCCAGCCGGAATCGGTCACGGCCTGCTTGGCGGCTGCCAGGCCATAGATGATGAAATCATCCATGCGGCGCTGTTCCTTGGCGTCAACCCACTGGTCCGGATTGAACGTGCCATCGGAGCCATCGCCACGCGGCACCTGACAGGCGATCCTGGTGGCAAGATCGTCCGTGCGGAACCTGGTGATGGGGCTGGCGCCCGACTGACCAGCAAGAAGCCGCGACCAGGTCTCCTCCACGCCGCAAGCAAGCGGCGTGACGAGCCCCAGGCCGGTGACGACGACCCTGCGCATCCTAGCCTAGAACCTTTTAAGCGCCGCTCAGGCGGCGTTCGCCTTGTCGATATATTTGACGGCGTCGCCGACGGTAACGATGGACTCGGCCGCGTCGTCAGGAATTTCGATACCGAATTCTTCCTCAAAAGCCATCACCAGCTCGACGGTGTCGAGGCTGTCAGCGCCCAGATCTTCAATGAAGGACGCCCTGTCCGTGACCTTGTCGGCATCGACATTCAGGTGTTCGACGACGATCTTCTTCACGCGCTCGGCAGTATCGCTCATGGACTTGTAAGCCTCTCCTAGATTTTCCGACCGGCACTGGTGAAACGCCGGGACCACGCAAATGGGTGCTTCGTGGGGTGGCGGGTTGGTAACACAAACTTTCAGCTCCCGCCAATGATGCACTTAAGTATTTGTTTTTCCTATCATATCATGGCCATCCCGCCATTGATATGGATGGTCTCGCCCGTGACATAAGCCGCTTCTTCGGAGGCCAGATAGACCGCCGCCGCGGCGATTTCCGAAGCCAGGCCCATGCGGCCGGCGGGAATGCGCGCGGAAATCATCTGCTTTTGCTGGTCGGTCAGGACCTCGGTCATGCTGGTCTGGATGAAGCCGGGCGCGATGGCATTCACCGTGATGTTGCGGGAGGCGACTTCGGCGGCCAGCGATTTGCTCATGCCGATCAATCCGGCCTTGGCGGCGGCATAATTGCCCTGGCCGGGATTGCCGGTCGCGCCCACCACCGAACTGATCTGGATGATGCGGCCCCAGCGCTTTTTCATCATGCCCCGCAGCACGGCGCGCGACAGGCGGAAGGCGGCCGTCAGATTGACAGCCAGCACCTGCTCCCATTCCTCGTCCTTCATGCGCATGAAGAGATTGTCCTTGGTGATGCCGGCATTGTTCACCAGGATATCGATCGGGCCGCCGGCGGCTTCCTCCGCCACCTTGGGCAGAGCTTCGACGCTGGCCGCATCCGACAAATTCGCGGCGGCGACGAAAGCCCGGGCGCCCAGCTCGGCCTTCACGGCCTCCAGAGCTTCGGCGCGGGTTCCAGACAGAATGACCGTGGCACCCTGGCCGTGCAAAGCCTTGGCGATGGCGCCGCCGATGCCGCCGGACGCGCCTGTCACAAGTGCAATCTTTCCTGTCAGGTCAAACATGGCGCGTCCTTTTATTGAATGGTCGCACGGGCTAGGGCTTCGCTGCGCTCGCCTGCCCGATGCTCCGACGCGCCTGTCACAAGTGCGGTCTTTCCTGTCAGGTCAAACATCATAGGACCTTTCCAAAAGCTTCCAGATCGGCGGGCGTATCCAGCGTGATATTGGACAGATCCTTGTCGATGCGCTTGACCATGCCGGTCAGCACCTTGTTGCCGCCCAATTCCACCGTGGTATCCACGGTCAGGCCGCGCAGGGCCGCCACGCTTTCGCGCCAGCGCACCCGGCCCGTGACCTGATCGACCAGCAGCCGGCGCACATGATTGGGATCGGAGGCCTCGGCGGCGGTGACATTGGCCAGCACCGGCACAGACAGGGGGCGGATGGTGACTTGTCCCAGTTCCCCGGCCATGCGGTCGGCCGCCGGCTTCATCAGCGGCGAATGGAAGGGGGCGGACACCGCCAGCGGCATCGCGCGCTTGATGCCCAAAGCCTTGGCGATCTCGCCGGCGCGGGCCAGCGCGTCCATGGTGCCGGAGATCACGACTTGCCCCGGCGCATTGTCATTGGCGACCACGCAGACGCCGCCAGCGGCACTGGCTTCTTTCGCTACCGCTTCGGCCTGTTCGATATCGGCGCCGATCAGGGCGGTCATGCCGCCCTCGCCCACCGGCACGGCCGACTGCATCGCCTGGCCGCGCGTCTTCAAGAGGCGCGCGGTATCCGCGAGGCTGAAAGCGCCGGCGGCGCAGAGCGCGGAATATTCGCCCAGGCTGTGGCCCATCACCAGAAAGGCATGTTTGGCGACATCCAGGCCCATCTCCTTTTCCAGCACACGCAGCACGGCGATGGAGGCGGCCATAATGGCGGGCTGGGCATTTTCCGTCAGCGTCAGGTCGCTTTCCGGGCCTTCCCACATAAGCCGGGAAAGTTTCTGGGACAGCGCGTCATCCACTTCCTGGAAGACGAGACGGGCGGGCGCGAAGGCATCGGCAAGATCCTTGCCCATGCCGACTTTCTGGCTGCCCTGGCCGGGGAAAAGAAAGGCTCTGGTCATTTGCGGGGGAGACAAATCAACTCGCCTTGCCCAAGTCAAGGCGGGAGAAAAAGCGCCGGCCTATCCAGAGGACCGATATCCCCGCGAGCATCAGCATGCCGGCCAGCAAACTCATGCCAAGGGTGTAATTGCCGGTCTGCTGCCTGGCCCAACCCATTAACGAGGGGCCGAAGAAGCCGCCCAGGTTGGAGAAACTGTTGAGCAGGGCGAGGCCGCCCGCCGCGGCGGTGCCGCGCAGCATCGAGGACGGCAAGGTCCAGAACACTGCCAGCGCCGCATAGATGCCCGAACAGGCGATGCAAAGCGCCACGATCACCAAACCATGATCGGTCAGCCACACCGCGCCCGCCATGCCGGCGGCGCCGGCAAAGGCGCCGAAGGCGACATGGCCCGCGCGCTCGCCGCTTCTGTCGCTGGAAGCGCCCAGCGCCACCATCGCGCCGATCGCCAGCAGATAGGGCAGCGCCACGATGAAGCCGGTCTGGATATTGGAATAGCCCATAGCCTTGATCATCTGCGGCTGCCACAGGTTCAGGCCATAGAGCGCAATCACGATGGAAAAATCCGGGATCATCAAAAGCCAGATGCGCTTGTCGAGCAGCATCTCCCTGAAGCCATGCAGCGCGCCGGGCGGTTCGGCGGCGAGCCGCGCCGACACGATCGCTTTTTCTTCCGTGCTCAGCCATTTGGCCTTGCCCGGACCATCGGGCAACGCCCACAGGGTCGCGATGCCGCACAAGAGGGACGGAATGCCTTCCAGGATCAGCATCCATTGCCAGCCGGAAAGGCCATGGCCGCTGATACCAAGCAGCCAGCCGGACAAAGGCGCGCCAAGGACATTGGACAGCGGCACGCCCCCAAGAAACAGCGCGATGAAGCGGGCCCGCGTCGACTGGGGGAACCAGTAGGTCATATAGAGGATCATGCCGGGATAAAGCCCGGCCTCGGCGGCGCCCAGCAGGAAGCGCAGGATCGAGAAACTGATCGGGTCCTTCACAAAGGCCTGCAACATCGACAGCAGGCCCCAGGTGACGCAGATGCGGCACATCCACAGCCGCGCGCCCACCTTCTGCAGCATCAGGTTGGAAGGCACCTCGAACAGGAAATAGCCCCAGAAGAAGATGCCGGACGCAAAGCCATAGACCTGGGGGCTGAAGCCCAGCGCCTGGTTCATCTGAAGCGCCGCGAAGGAAATATTCACCCGGTCCAGGAAACTGACGACATACATCAGCGCCATGAAGGGAATCAGCCGCCAGGCGGCGCGCGCCAAAATCCTGTCGGACTGGGTGCGAAGACTGTCGGAAATCATCGCGAAACGCAGAAGCGCGCGAGAACAGCCATGGACAGCGCCGCAACCAGCGCCACGCCGGTGCACATCCACATGCCGACGGTGTAGCTGCCGGTGCTTTGCAGCAGCCAGCCCATCAGGCCCGGCCCGACAAAGCCCGAAAGGTTGCCGACGCAATTGATCAGGGCGAAGGCGCCCGCCGCCGCCGTGCCGCCGAGAAACAGCGGGGGCACCGACCAGAAGGTGGCAAGGCCCGAATAGGCGCCGCCCGCCGCCAGGCAGAAGCCCGCGATGACCATGACGGGATTGCCGACGCCCAGAGCCGCAACCAGGAAGCCGGCAGCGCAGATCAGCGCCGAGAGGATGAAATGCAGCGCCCGCCTGCCGGTGCGGTCGGAAGACACGCCGATACCCCAAAGGATCGCCAGCGACGCGGTATAGGGGATCATCACGATCAGGCTGGTCTGCTTGATGTCATAGCCAAGCGCCTTGACCATCTGAGGCATCCAGAAACTCAACGCATAGATGCCGAACACGATGGCGAAATCGGGAATCATCAGGGCCCAGACGCGCCAGTCTTTCAGCATGTCGCCAAAGCCGTGTACTTCGGCCCGCGCCTCGCCCGCCAGGCGCGCCATGACAATGTCCTTTTCCCGTTCGGTGAGGAAATGGGCCTTGCGCGGATTATCGGGCAGGCCCCACAGCGCCACGGCGCCCAGCGCCAGGGTGGGAATGCCTTCGAGCAGATACATCCATTGCCAGCCCTTGAAGCCATAGCCTTCCATCTCCAGAAGCCAGCCTGACAGCGGCGAACCAAGGATGTTGGAAATCGGGATGCCCATGCAGAACAGCGCCAGGATGCGCGCGCGCGTGGCGGCGGGAAACCAGTAGGTGAAATAGAGCAGGATGCCCGGATAGAAACCGGCTTCCGCCAGGCCCAGCAGAAAGCGCAACACGGCGAACATCACCGGGCCCTGGACAAAGGCGAAGGCCATCGAGACCAGCGCCCAGGTGATCATGATGCGCGCCATCCAGATGCGCGCGCCCACCTTTTCCATGATCAGGTTGGAAGGGACCTCGAAGACCAGATAGCCCAGGAAGAAGACGCCGGTGCCCCAGCCATAAACCTCGGGCGAAAAGCCCAGGTCCTGGTTCATGGTCAGGGCGGCAAAGCCCACATTCACCCGGTTCAGGAAGGCGGCGATGTACATGGCCAGGATCAGCGGCACCAGCCGCCAGGCCGCCCGGCGCAGGATCGCGTCGGCTTCGAGATTGCTGTTTTCCATTGTTCCCCAACCCTTTAAGCCAGCCTCTGTCAGGCCGGGCCAGATTACAAGCGCTCCTTTTAGCGCGTTAAGATATTGAACCGCCTCTGTTTTCGGCCATCCCAGACCAGCCTTGCCGCAGGCCCGGCTTTTCTTTATAGACCCTCCCTTCTTACGGCCGCGGTCGGCCGGGGCCCCGTTTAGGCGGGGTATGCGCGATGGTCGCGCGTCCCGGGCGAGCCAAAGCGGAAGACGGGATCCCTCCCCTCTTCTGTTCCGCGGACGAACGGAAAGGGAGTACAGATGGCTCTTTATGAGCATCTCCTGATC
>CAYFKU010000011.1:31863-32583 GCA_964343955.1 uncultured Rhizobium sp.
CAGGTGGACGCGCTGGCGACCCACCTCAAGACCATCGTCGAAGGCGAAGGCGGCAAGATCGAGAAGCAGGAATATTGGGGCCTGCGCGGTCTGGCGTACCGCATCAAGAAGAACCGCAAGGGTCATTATGTTCTGTTGAACATCAATGCCCCGGCCGCCGCGGTGATCGAGCTGGAACGCCAGCTCAAGATCAACGAGGACGTGCTGCGCTATCTCACCGTCAAGGTGGACCAGTTCGACACCTCTTCCAGCAAGAACCGCCGCGACGACCGCGCCGACAAGCCGGAAGGCGAAACCGCCGAGGAGACCGTGCAATGAGCTTTGGTGGCAACCGTGAAGGCCGCGAGGGCGGCCGGGATCGCGATCGCGAAGGCGGCCGTGGCGGCCGTGACGACGGCGCCCGCCGTCCCTTCTTCCGCCGCAAGAAGACCTGCCCCTTCTCCGGCGATAACGCGCCCAAGATCGACTATAAGGACGTCAAGCTGTTGCAGCGTTTCATTTCCGAGCGCGGCAAGATCGTTCCGTCCCGCATCACCGCGGTCAGCAACAAGAAGCAACGCCTGCTCGCAAATGCGATCAAGCGCGCCCGCTTCATGGCGCTGCTGCCCTATGTCGTGAAGTAGGAGAAGCTCCATGCAAGTGATCCTGCTCGAACGGGTCGAGAAACTCGGCCAGATCGGCGACGAGGTGAAGGTGAAGGACGGCTTCGCCCGCAACTTC
>CAYFKU010000011.1:32593-49918 GCA_964343955.1 uncultured Rhizobium sp.
GCGCCACCAAGGCGAACCGGGAATATTTCCAGGCCCAGAAGGCCCAGATCGAGGCGAACAATCTGCGCCTGAAGGGCGAGGCCGAGAAGGTCGGCACCAAGCTCGACGGCCAGAAGTTCACCCTGATCCGCCAGGCCGGCGATCGCGGCCAGCTCTATGGTTCGGTGACGCCGCGTGATGTCGCCGACGCCATGGAAAAGGCCGGCTTCAAGGTGGACCGTCACCAGGTCCATATCAGCCAGGCGATCAAGACCATCGGCCTCTTCAGCCTTCCGGTTGTCCTGCATCCGGAAGTGAAGGTGAATGTAACCGTGAATGTCGCCCGCAGCGAGGACGAGGCCGAGCGCCAGGCCCGCGGCGAGGACGTTCTGGCCGAGCGCACCGAGGCCGAGGAAGCCAAGGTCGCCGCCGAGGACCTGTTCGAGGATGGCGCCGGCCCCAAGGAAGAAGCCTGAAGGCTGCTGCCTCCTTCGTACCAGCCATGACAAAGCCCCCGGACCGGCGAAACGGTCCGGGGGTTTTTCTTTTGTCGGCCGTTCAGGGAAGAAGTTCCGCCAGCAGCGGATTTGGAAAACGCCGCTTCTGGACGATG
Organism: uncultured Rhizobium sp.; assembly: GCA_964343955.1. Lineage (GTDB taxonomy): Bacteria > Pseudomonadota > Alphaproteobacteria > Micropepsales > Micropepsaceae > Rhizomicrobium. Next base: position 33,186 of record CAYFKU010000011.1, read on the forward strand.
GCGTAGAAGGTCTCGGCCAGTTCGGGGATACGGCAATATTCCACCAGTATCCCCGCTTTCAGTTCGTCACGCACCACGATGGGCGGCACCAGGGTCAATGCGCGCCGTTCCCGCGCCAGAAGCCGCAGCATCGCCATGTCGTCCACCTCGGCCAGGATGACCGGCCTGATCCGCGCCGCGTCCAGCAGCCGGTCGAATGCCAGACGGATATCGCTGTCCAGGCTGGGCAGAAGAAGCGGCCTGTCCTGCAAATCCTGGGGAAAGAGGAACCTGCGGCCTTTTCTGCCCGCCTTGTGTCCGACCAGGCTGACCGGCTGCTCATCAAGAAGATGATTGCGAAACAGGTTGCGGGCGTCGCGCGGCGCGGCGCTGTTGGCCAGGACGACATCGAGGCCATGGGCCTCCAGTTGCGCCAGCAGGTCCCGCATGTTCCCCGAACGCACGATCAGCTCGACATCGGAGCGCCCCACCAGGGGCTTGAGGAATTCGAGCTGGAAATTGCGCGACAGGGTCGTCAGGGCGCCGACCCGCAGCACCGCCCTGCTGGCGACAGGCCGGCCCTTGAGGGTGCTGACAAGCTCGTCCCCGGTCTTGAACACCGTGTCCGCGTAATCGAGCGCGATCTTTCCCGCCTCCGTCAGCGCCAGCTTGCGCCCGGCGCGTTCGAACAGGGCGTGACCGATCTGATGTTCCAGCTTCTGGATCTGAATCGAAAGCGCCGACTGGGAAAGATTCATCAGCCGCGCGGTCCGCGTCAGGCTGCCTTCATGGGCAACCGCCCAGAAATAGCGCAGATGGTTGTAGTTCAGGCCCCGCATGATGTTTTATTTTATAGAACGATCTGCGCTAAACAATGAATTTTATTTGGACCGGCCTGCCCGATACCCCTGTTGCCCGCGAACAGGGGATTCACGGGCATGGCGCAGACGGGCTGGCAGGCGATCCTTCTGACGATCCCTCTGGCGATCCTTGTGGCGCCGCTTCTGGCCGGCGCGGCGATGAGTTTCGTGGCAGGCAAGGCAAGGCCAGGATTGTCGGCCCTTATTTGCGAAGCAACGGCACTCTGGGCCCTGGCGGGCGCGGCCGCGCTGACATTCGTCACCTGGCCGAACGCCGCCGTTCCCCAGCCGCTCGCGCTGCCGACGAGACTGGATGCGGTAAGCCTGGTGATGCTGCTGCTGGTGAGCTTTGTCGGCTGGATCGTACTGCGCTTCAGCAGGACCTATCTGGATGGCGAGCCGCGCCAGGGCGCCTTTACCGGCTGGCTGTGCCTCACCCTCATCAGCGTCATTCTGCTGGTGACGGCGGCTCATCTCGTGCAACTGGTCCTGTCCTGGATCGCGACCAGCCTCTGCCTGCACCGGCTTCTTCGCTTCTATCCCGATAGGATCGGCGCGCGGCGGGCGGCGCGGAAAAAATTCATCATCGCGCGTCTGTCCGACCTGGCGCTGATCGCGGGCGCCCTGCTGCTCCATGGCGCCTATGGCAGCCAGGATCTGTCCGCCATCCTGGCCGCCGCGCGCGCCGGATCGGGCGGCGGCATGGCGGTTGCCGCCGCGGCGCTGCTTGCCGGGGCCGCCATCCTCAAATCCGCGCAATTCCCCAGCCATGGATGGCTGACCGAAGTGATGGAAACGCCCACCCCGGTGTCCGCCCTGTTGCATGCGGGCATCGTCAATGGCGGAGGTTTCCTGCTGATCCGCTTTGCGGATGTGATGCTGCTGGCGCCGGCCGTTTTGGCGCTTCTGGTCGTGATCGGCGGCTTCACCGCCATCTTCGGCAGCTTGGTGATGCTGACCCAGCCGGCGGTCAAGACATCGCTCGCCTGGTCCACCGTGGCACAGATGGGCTTCATGATCTTCGAATGCGGCCTGGGCCTTTTCCCGCTCGCGCTGCTCCATATCGTCGCGCACTCTCTCTACAAGGCCCACGCCTTTCTGGCCTCCGGCGGCGCGGTCGAACGTGTCGCCTCCATTCCGCGGCCGGGTCCCGTCGCCGTGCCCTCCGCCACGGCGGTTGGCAAAGCCTTTCTCATCGCGCTTGGCATCTATCTGGCCATGAGCAGCCTGTTCGCGACATCGCACAGATCGGTGCAGGCATTGGCCCTGGGCGCGATCCTGATCTTCGGTGTCGCCTATCTGATCGCGCAGGGTTTGGCGGGGGCCGCGCCACGGGCCCTGGCCTGGCGCATCCTTGTCGCTGCCTGCCTTGTCTCGGCCGCCTATTTCGCGCTGCAGCTTGCCGCCACGGAACTGACGGGGACATTGCTTCCTTCGCCGCCGCCCTGCGGTCCACTGGAATGGGCCCTGATCCTTCTGGCCCTGGCCAGTTTCGGATCCGTGGCTGTCTGTCAGGCGATGTTTCCCCTCTGGGCGCATCATCCCGCCGCCGCGGGCCTGCGCGTCCATCTTTCCAACGGCCTTTACGCCAATGCCATTTTCAACCGGATGGCCGGCGGCTGGACCAGGAGCGTGCAATCGTGAAACCAGTGAGGAGCGACATGCCCCAGCGCCAAGCGGCACCCACTCAGTTCGCGCTGGAGGAGAGCCTGAACCGCGCGGCCAGGGCCATCCCGCCCCTATGGCCGCTGTCCGCCAGCGTCGCGGTCAATCCGTTTCTGAGACAATCCGGCGAAAGCCTGGCGGAAGCCGGCGCGCGCCTGGAACGGGTCGCCGGCGCATGCCTGACCATGCCGCGCGCCTGGTACCGCGAGAAGATCGCCTCGGGCGCCATAACCGACAGGGACTTGCAGGCGGCATGGTCGGCTGCGCCCGCCGCCTTGCGTCCCGCAAGTCCGGAAATTCTCAAAAGCGAAGCAATGAAGGACCCGCCGGCGCCCCGCGCCTTGCCGACGGTGGCCGATCTTGCGGCGGAGATATCCGGCATCGACTGGCCGGGCGTGCTGACAGACAGGATCGGGAACTGGCTTGCCGACTATTTCGATGAAGGACAGGCGCTATGGGCGGCGCCGCGCGACGCGGGCCTCTATCGCGCCTGGAAGGCAATGGCGACGCACGATCTGACCCCGGAGATTGCCGGCCTGTCCGGCTTTGCCCGGCATGTCGCCGATGCCCCCGATCATCCCGTGGCGGCCCTGTCGCGGGCGGTCGAAAGCCTGGGCCTGAACCCTGACGCCCTGGAAAGCTTCTTTCATCAAGGTTTTTTGAAACTGGGCGGTTGGGCGCAACTGGCGCGTTACAAACATTGGCGGGCCGAACAGCACGGCGCCCAGGACACGATCATGGCCGAGCTTCTGGCGATCCGCGCGGTCTGGGAGGAAGCCCTGTTCCTGAGCTATCGGAACCGGATCGCGCGGACATGGTCGAATATCGCCTGGCATCATGCCCAACCGGTTGCGCCAGGTCCGGACGGCATGGTCGATGCGATCCTGCAGGAGGCCTGGGAGCGCGCCTCGCAACGCGCTCTTGGCGCGACACTTGCCCAGGCGCCGGCTCCAGCCCGGATCGGACGGCCCGCTCTGCAGGTGGCCTTTTGCATCGATGTGCGTTCGGAAGTCTTTCGCCGGGCGCTGGAAAGTCTGGATCCCGCCATTCAGACCTTGGGTTTTGCCGGATTTTTTGGCCTGGCCATCAGCCACCGCCGCCTGGCATCGGATGTGGAGGAGCGGCGCCTGCCGGTGCTGCTGGCGCCGGGGTTCGCCTGCCGCACAGGCGCAACGGACCTTGCCGACGCCGCCGCACGGATCAGGGCGCGGGCCAGGCGCGCGCTGGACCGTTTCAAGCGCGCCGCTGTTTCCTCCTTCGCCTTCGTGGAGGCATCGGGGCCATTTTATATCGTCAAATTGCTGGCGGACGCGCTGGGCGTGACAGCGCCGTCGCCGGAAACAGAGCCGGCGCCGGTATTCGATCCTGCGGTTGATGCCATCAAACGGATCGAACTCGCCCGCTCGATCATGCACGCCATGTCCCTGACGGGCGACTTCGCGCCCCTGGTGATCCTGATGGGACATGGCGCGCATGTGGTGAACAATCCGCACGCCGCCGGTCTTCACTGCGGCGCGTGCGGCGGCCATCCCGGCGACGTCAATCCCCGCCTTCTGGCGGCCCTTCTCAACGATCCGGACGTGAGACTGGGATTGGCTGCCGAGGGCATTGCGATACCGGACGACACGCTTTTCGTCGCGGGCCTGCATGACACGACAGGCGACCGCGCCATTCTTTATCGGGATCAGGCCGCGCCTGGGCACACCACGCATATTGCCCGCGCCGAAACCTGGCTGGCAAAGGCGGGAGAGATTGCGCGCCATGAGCGGGCGCAACGCATTCCGGCCTGCCGGCGGCCCGACGACCTGAGAACGCGCGGCCGGAACTGGGCCCAGACCAGGCCGGAATGGGGCTTGGCCGGTTGCAAGGCCTTCATTGCCGCGCCGCGATCGCATTCCGCCAGCAAAAATCTGGCCGGCCGGGCTTTCCTGCATGACTATGACTGGCGGCAGGACCGAGATTTCAAGGTGCTGGAACTGATCCTGACCGCGCCCGTGGTCGTGGCGAGCTGGATCAGCCTGCAATATTACGGCTCGACCGTCGCGCCGGATCTGTTCGGGGCCGGCAACAAGCTCCTGCACAATGTGGCGGGCGGTGTCGGCGTGCTGGAAGGCAATGGCGGCATGCTGCGCGCCGGCCTGCCCTGGCAATCGGTGCATGACGGCAATCGCCTTGTGCATGAGCCCTTGCGCCTCACGGTCTGCATCGAAGCGCCCACCGAGGCCATCAGCGAGATTTTGCGGCGACATCCTGACGTAAGTGCCCTGTTCGACAACCGCTGGCTCCATCTCTTCACGCTCGACGATCAGGGCCGGATCAACAGTCGCTATGCGGGCCAGCTTTGCTGGACAGAAGTGCAGGACGAACCCGCGCAACGGGCGCTGGACGCAGCCTGAGCGAAAGCGCGCCCTGTCCGGGAAGGAACGTTCAAGAAAGGAGGAAATTTTGCCGAGCCATCTTGCCGCGCTGGAAGCGGAAGCCATTCACATCATCCGGGAGGCGGTGGCGGAGGCCGACAATCCGGTGATGCTGTTTTCGGCGGGCAAGGATTCCACCGTCATGGCCCATCTGGCCATGCGAGCCTTCTATCCCGGCAAGCCGCCTTTCCCCTTGCTGCATATCGACTCCACCTGGGAATTTCAGTCACTGCTGGATTTTCGCGACGCCTTCGCGGCGAAATTCGGATTCAAGCTTATAGCCTGGGCCAATGAGCAGGGCCGGGCGGCCGGCATCAACCCCTTCGACCATGGCGAGCGCTATACCGACATCATGCGCACCGCGCCCCTGCGCGATGCGCTGGACCAGGGCGGATATGACATCATTTTCGGCGGCGGCCGCCGCGATGAAGAAAAATCCCGCGCCAAGGAGCGTGTCGTGTCGATCCGCCAGGCATCCCATGCCTGGGAGCCGAGGGCGCAGCGGCCCGAGCTCTGGCGCCTCTACAACAGCCGGTTGGGCAAGGGGCAGACCGCGCGCGTCTTTCCCCTTTCCAACTGGACCGAGACCGATATCTGGAGCTATGCGCTTTTGCGGAATATCGCGCTGGCGCCGCTCTATTATGCCGAACCGCGGCCGGTGATCGAACGGGGCGGCGCCCTGATCGTGGTCGATGACGAAAGCCGCATGCGCTTTCTGCCGACAGACCGGATGCAGGTGCGGACGGTGCGTTTCCGGACCCTGGGTTGCTGGCCCGTGACAGGCGCCATGGAATCGCAGGCGCAGGACCTGGCGGCGGTGGTTCAGGAAACATTCAGCGCTTCCGCATCCGAACGCCAGGGCCGCATCAGCGACGGCGAAGAGGGCGGGTCGCTCGAGAAGAAAAAGCGCGAAGGCTATTTCTGAGGCCCTGGCGCCGCCTCTCCCAGCGATCTGCCCAGCGCATCCATCAGGAAGTTGGTGCCATGCTCGCGGCTGCCGGCATCGTCATAGCCGTCCAGATAGTCTCCATATTTGGTGAGAATGAGTTTGGTGCCGTCCTTCTCCGGCACCAGCTCGATGGTGGCCTGGGATACCGAAATCTTCCGCTCGTCCAGATGCATCACATAGCTGTAGATGATGCGGCCGGCTTCTGCTCCGGAAGGCGGCACGATGTCGTGATAGATGCAGTCGAATTTTGAAACCATGCCGGTTTTCCAGCGCCCGGCGGCATATTCCCTGCCCCCTTCGCGAAAATCGAAGCTGCGCCCCACCGGCGTCCAGTCCGCGCCGCCGCCGAACCATTTGTCTTTCTTCTCCTGATCGGCAAAGGCCTGGAAAACGCGCTCGGGCGAGGCTTTCCAACGGCCGCGCCCATCGGCTCGATCATGGCATGGGCATCGGCGAAGATGTCCGGATTGAGGGTGATCCAGTCCATCTCGCCTTTGGGGCCGGCGCAGAAGCCGTCCAGCGACAGATGCATCAGGGCAACAAGCTTTCTCATGCATCCTCCGGCCTGGTCGCATCCAGGAAGGCGCCCAGCCGATCCAAATTTTGCTCCCACATGATACGGCGCGCACCGACCCAGCGTTCCGCCAGGCTGAGCTTTTCGGGATCGATGCGGCAGGTCCGCACCCGTCCTTCCTTGCGGCTGGTCACCAGCCCGGCGTCTTCCAGCACTTTCAGGTGCAGCATCACCGCCGGCAGCGACATGGGCAGGGGATGGGCCAGTTCGCTCACCGTGGCGGGACCGCTGGCGAGCCGCTCGACAATCGCCCGGCGGGCGGGGTCGGCCAGGGCGGCAAAGGTTTTGTTGAGCTGATTGTTCAGCATCTTCTTAACTTATTCCGACCCGACGAATTGTCAAGCAATCACTTAACTATTCAGCCGTGCCCGTTCCACAGACCTGCCCCGCTATCCGGCCTGTTCGCGTTTGCGGTATAAGCATCGCCCGCCAAGGAGGACTTGCCTTGTCCGTCCAGACCCAACTCAAGCGCATCACGGTGCCGGAAATTCGCAGCCACAAGGGCGCAAAGCCCGTGGTGTGCCTGACCTGCTATCACGCCCACACCGCCAAGCTGCTCGATGCCTATGTCGATCTGATGCTGGTGGGCGACAGCCTGGGCATGGTGATGCATGGGCTGGAGACGACAGTCGGCGTGACCCTGGACATGATGATCACCCATGCCAAGGCGGTGATGCGCGGCTCGCGGCGGGCGCTGGTGGCGGTCGATATGCCCTTCGGCTCCTATGAGGAAAGCCCGGCCGTGGCCTTTCGCAACGCCGCCCGCATCATCCAGGAAACCGGCGCCACGGCGGTGAAGCTGGAAGGCGGTACGCGCATGGCCGAGACCATCCAGTATCTGACCCAGCGCGGAATTCCGGTGATGGGCCATATCGGCCTGACGCCGCAAATGGTGCATGTAAAAGGCGGTTTCCGCACCGTGGGCCGCAGCGAAGAGGAATGGCCCGCGCTGCTGGCCGACGCAGGAGCGGTATCGGATGCCGGCGCCTTTGCGGTTGTGCTGGAAGGCATGGCCGAACCCCTGGCCGCCAGGATCACGGCCGAGATTGCCATCCCCACCATCGGCATCGGCGCCAGCAGCGCCTGCGACGGACAGATCCTGGTGATGGAGGATATGCTGGGGCTGAACCCCAACCCGCCCAAATTCGTGCGCCAATATGCCCAGCTCGGCCCGGCCATCGAGGCAGCGGTCAAGGCCTATGCCGAGGATGTGCGGGCGCGGGCCTTCCCCGGGGTGGAAAATGTCTACCCCATGAAAAAGGCCCAGTGAGCGGCGACCGGTGCAGCCGGTCAAATCGGTCTGATGGATCGATTTGAGCCGCGAACGCCTTGCGCCTTGCGAGCGGCCGGCGGAAACGGCGCAAAACCTGGTTTTTTGGCTGGTTTCTTACGGCCGGGCGCATTGCCTAAGGGCTCCGCGCGGGCTAATTAACACGGCGCCTCAAAGGCTTCGGCCTTCCGGCTGCCTGCCGCGGCCAGGGCCTCGCCAACCAAGGGAACAAGACCGGTGTCCGATATTTTCCGCGAAGTCGAGGAAGACGTTCGCCGCGAAAGATTCGAAAAGCTCTGGAAGGCCTATGGCAACTATGCCATCGGCGCGCTGGTGCTGCTGTTCGTAGGCATTGCCGGCTGGCAGGTGTGGGAGCGGCACGACGCCCAGGAACGCGCCAGGGTGTCCGACCAGTTCATCGCCGCCCAGCGCATCACCAATCCGCAGACTGCCGCCTCGACTTTCGCCGATATCGCGCGCACCGCGCCCAAGGGTTATGCCGCGCTGGCGCGCCTGTCGGCGGCGGGCGCCATGATGGCGTCGGGCCAGCAAAGCCAGGCAATCGATCTCTACAAGCAGCTCGCCAACAGCGACAAAGGCCCGGTGGGATCGGTGGCGCGCCTCAGGGCCGCCTGGGGGATGGCCGACACCGCCTCGCGCACCGAACTGGCCGAGCTTCTGAAGCCGCTGAATCAGGCCGGAAACCCCTGGCGCCAGAATGCCCAGGAAGTGCTGGCCTATGCCGACTATCGCGCGATGGACAAGAAGAGCGCCCAGGCGAAATACGCCATCCTGGCCGCCGATCCCGGCTCGCCGGACAGCCTGCGCCGCCGCGCCCAGGCCATGAATGATTTCCTCAAGAATGGCGGCGCTGTTTCCTATGGCACCGTGCCCACCGCGCCTTCGCCCGAGGCGCTGGCGGCCGCCGCCGCGGCAGCCGCGCAACCCGCAAAGCCCGGCGCGGCACAGGACAAGCCCGCTGCCGCCCAGTCCGCAGCCTCAAAGCCCGCTGCCGCAAAGCCTGCGACCGCGAAATAGATGAAAAACCGCGTCGCCCGACTTTGCCTTGTCGTGGCAGCAGCTTCGCTGCTGCTTTCCGGCTGCTCGGTGGTTGACGAAGTCGGAAGCTGGTTCACCTCCAGCGGCAAGAAATCCAATCTGCGCGGCGTGCGCATTCCCGTGATGTCGCTGGACAGCGAGCTGAAGATCGACCCGGCTCTCACCGCCGAGCGGATGCTGCTGCCGCCGCCCTATCGCAATCCCGACTGGCAGCAGCCGGGCGGCTATGCCTCCAATGCGCTCCATCATCTGATGGCGCCCGGGCGTTTGCGCAAAATCTGGGACGAGGATGCCGGCAAGGGTTCGGACATCGATTCCCATCTGATCTCTTCGCCCATCGTGGCCGGCGGTTTCATCTATGCGCTGGATTCCGAAGCCCATATCTGGGTGTTCCGCGCGGCCGACGGCCGTCCGGTCTGGAACAGGCGGCTGGCGCCCAAGAACGGCACCGACTGGCCCACCTTCTGGGGCCTGCTGGGCAAGAAGAACACCTTCGATCCGCCGCAGGGCATGGGCGGCGGCGTCGCCTATAACAATGGCAGGGTCTATTTGACATCCGGCTTCGGCGTGCTGCGCTGCCTGGACGCCAGGACCGGACGCGATGTCTGGGAAAAAGACCTCAAGATGCCGATCGTCAACGCGCCCGTCGTCAGTGGCGGCCGCATCTTCGTTTCCACCCATGACAATCACCTCTATGCCATGGCCGAAAGCGACGGCCGCACCCTGTGGGAGCATCAGGGCATAGCGGAAGCGGCCGGCATCCTGGCATCCACCAATGTCGCGGTATCGGGTGAAACGGTGATCGTGCCTTACACCTCCGGCGAATTGTTCGCACTGCGGGCGCAGAATGGCCAGGTCGGCTGGAGCGATGTGCTGTCGCGCACCGGCCATGTCACCGCGCTGTCCGCCCTGGACGATATCGCGGGCCGTCCGGTGATCGATCGCGGCGTGGTCTATGCCATCAGCCAGTCCGGCCTGATGGCCGCCTTCAGCATCAATACCGGCGAGCGGCTATGGGCCCGCGACATCGGCGGCATCAACACACCATGGGCGGCCGGCGACTATGTCTTCGTGCTGGACAACAACAACCGGCTTATCTGCCTGACCCGCAAGGAAGGCCGTGTTCGCTGGATGCACCAGCTTCCGCAATATGAAAATCCCGAAAAGAAGGCCGACCCCATCGTCTGGGCCGGGCCGGTGCTGGTGTCCGACAAGCTGATCGTCACATCGTCCAACGGCTATGCCGAGGCGATCTCGCCCTATGACGGCAAGCTCACGGGGCGCGTGGAGATTCCCGCCGGCACCACCATCTCGCCGATCGTGGCCGATGGCACGCTTTACCTTTACACCTCCGACGCCGAGCTGGTGGCTCTGCGTTAGGATTCTCTTTTGGCCTACCGCCGCGCTGCTCGAGGCCTGTGACCGATGCCGCTGAATTTAGCTATTGTAGGCCGGCCCAATGTCGGCAAATCGCGCCTCTTCAACCGGCTGGCAGGCAGGAATGCCGCCATCGTGCATGACACGCCGGGGGTCACCCGCGACCGCCAGGCGGTGGATGCGGTGTTCGACGGCCTGTCGCTACGCCTGATCGACACCGCCGGTTTCGAGGACGCCGCCACCGGCAGCGTGGCGCATCGCATGACCAAACAAACCCTGACGGCCATCGCCGAGGCCGAGGCGCTGCTGTTCGTCATCGATGCCCGCGACGGCGTCACCGCCGGCGACCAGATCATCGCCGAAGCACTGCGCAAGTCGGGCAAGCCGGTGATCCTGGCGGCCAACAAATGCGAGGGTCGGGTGGAGCCGCCCGCCGAAGCCTGGGGGCTGGGCTTTGGCGAAGCCATCGCCATTTCCGCCGAACACAATATCGGCATGGCCGAACTGGCCGACGCTCTGGCGCCGCTGGCGCCAAAGGCGGTCACGCCCGAAGAGGAAGACGAGGACCAGGACGGCGACGCCGAGTTCGGTGAAGACGAAGAGATCGAGGGCGACGCGCCGGTCGCCCACTATCTGGACCGCCCGCTGCGCCTGGCGCTGGTCGGCCGGCCCAATGTCGGCAAATCCAGCCTGTTCAACCAGCTTCTGGGCGAGGAACGCTCGCTGGTGGGACCGGAAGCGGGCCTGACGCGCGATGCCATCACCGCGCCCTGGAAGGCGGGGGCCCGGGACGTGCTGCTGCACGACACGGCGGGCCTGCGGAAAAAGGCGCGGGTGGCGGGCGAAATTCTGGAAGAGATGTCGGTGGCGTCCACGCTTGAAGCCATCCGCTTCGCCGATTGCGTCATCGTCATGATCGATGCGACCGCCCCCTTCGAGAAGCAGGAGCTGGCCATCGCCGATCTGATCGCCCGCGAAGGCCGCGCCATCGTCTTTGCCGTCAACAAGTGGGACCTTCTGGAAAACAAGGCCGGCGCCATATCCCGGATGCGGGAGAAGCTGGACCGGCTGCTGCCGCAAGTGGCGGGTGCGCCGCTGATCGCCACCAGCGCCCGCACAGGCGAAGGCCTGGACCGGCTGGAAGCCGCGGTGGCCGAGGCCGACAAGGCCTGGAACACCCGCATTCCCACAGGCGTCCTGAACCGCTTCCTGGAACAGGCGCTGCAGCGCCATGCCACGCCGGCGATTTCCGGGCGGCGCGTCCGCATCCGCTACATGACGCAGCGCAAGGCGCGGCCGCCCTCTTTCACCCTGTTCGGCAATCAGCTCGACGCCCTGCCCGAAGCCTATCTGCGCTATCTGCAGAACGGCTTGCGCGAGACGTTTGACCTGAAGGGCACGCCCCTGCGCTTTTCGGTGCGCAATTCGAAGAATCCCTATGCGGGGAAGAAATGACTTCCTTCGCGGCCGCGCCCTGAGGCGGCCATGACAGATCGGGTCAGCTTTGGAAGTTGACCAGCGCGCCATTCTGCTGGAATGAGGGCGACAGCATCTCCACCACCCTGGGCGCCATGGCTTCCGGCTTGACCAGGATATCCGGATCCTCGCCCGGCATGGCCTTGCGGCGCATCGCGGTGCGCATGGGACCGGGATTCAGCAGATTGACCTTGATCTGGTTGCTGGCGGCGCATTCGGCGGCATAGGTCAGCACCATCGTTTCCAGCGCCGCCTTGGACGTGGCATAGGCGCCCCAGAAGGGTGCGCTCTTGCGCGCCGCGCCGCTGGTCACGAACAGCGCGCGCCCGGCATCGGAAAGGCGCAGCAGGGGATCGAGCGAACGGATCAGCCGCCAGTTGGCGGTGACATTCACCTCCATCACTTCGGTGAAGGTCTTGGGTTCCAGATGCGCCAGCGGCGTCAGCATGCCCAGCACACCGGCATTGGCGAACAGCGCGTCGAGCCGGCCCCAGCGCTCGAAGATCGAGGCGCCCAGCCGGTCGATGGCATCGAAATCGCGCAGGTTCAGCGGCACCAGCGTGGCGCTGCCGCCGGCCTTCTGAATTTCGTCATCGGTTTCTTCCAGCCCGCCCGTCGTGCGGGCGACGCAGATCACATGCGCCCCGGCCATGGCCAGGGCAAGGGCGGCGGCGCGGCCTATGCCGCGCGAGGCGCCGGTGACGAGCGCGATCCGCCCTTCCAGGACTTTATCGACAGGCATGGGGAAGTCCTCAGGCGACGTCGGCGAGCAGGGACAGTTGCCGGGTGCCGCCGCTGATATCGGTAAGGGCGATGGGATAATCGCCGGTGAAGCAGGCGTCGCAGAAGCTGGGCGCCGAAGCCACCCGTTCGGACTGGCCCATGGCGCGGTAAAGCCCGTTCATCGAGATGAAGGCCAGGCTGTCCGCGCCGATGAAGCGGCGCATCTGCTCCACATCCATGCTGTGGGCCAGAAGCTCGTCGGTGTTCGGGGTATCGACGCCGTAAAAGCAGCTATGGGTGGTGGGCGGCGAGGAGACGCGGAAATGCACTTCGGCGGCGCCCGCATCCCGGACCATCTCCACGATCTTCTTGGAGGTGGTGCCGCGCACGATGGAATCGTCTACCAGCACCACGCGCTTGCCCTTGAGCTTGGCGCGGTTGGGATTGTGCTTCAGCCGCACGCCGAGATGGCGGATGGAATCGGTCGGCTCGATGAAGGTGCGGCCGACATAATGGTTGCGGATGATGCCCAATTCGAACGGGATCCTGGCGGCATTGGCATAGCCGAGCGCGGCGGGCACGCCGGAATCCGGCACCGGGATGACCATATCGGCCTGGGCGGGGGATTCCTCGGCCAGTACCTTGCCGATGGCCTTGCGGGCCTCATAGACATTGCGGCCTTCAAGGGTCGAATCGGGCCGCGCGAAATAGATATATTCGAAGACGCAGAAACGGTGCTGCTGCCGCTTGAACGGGAAGTGGCTGGTCATGCCGTCCTTGTCCACCACCACCATCTCGCCGGGCTCGATATCGCGGACATATTCGGCGCCGATGATATCGAGGGCGCAGGTTTCGGAGGCGAAGATCACCGCTCCGTCCAGCCGTCCCATCACCAGCGGCCGCACCCCGTTGGGATCGCGCACGCCGATCAGCTTCTTGGAGGTCAGGGCCACCAGCGAATAGGCGCCCTGCACCTGGCACAGGGCATCGACCAGCTTTTCCACGATGCGCGGCTTGGTGCTGCGCGCGGTCAGGTGAACGATGGTCTCGGTATCGGAGGTGGACTGGAAGATGGCGCCCTGGGCCACCAGTTCGGTGCGCAGGGTATGGGCATTGGTCAGATTGCCGTTATGGGCGATGGCCAGGCCGCCGCCGGCCAGGTCGGCGAATATGGGCTGGATGTTGCTGAGACGGCTGCCGCCCGCGGTGGAATAGCGATTGTGCCCGATCGCGAACCGCCCCTTGAGATTGCGGGCCGCCTGGGACCCGCGGCCGAAGGCGTCGCCCACCAGGCCCTGGTGCCGTTCGGCGACGAAATGGCCCTGGTCATAGGTGACGATGCCCGCCGCTTCCTGGCCGCGATGCTGCAGCGAATGCAGGCCCAGAACGGCCAGCGCGCCCGCATCGGCATGGTCGAAAACGCCGAACACGCCGCACTCTTCATGCAGCGTGTCCTGATCCCAGATACGATCATGATCGTTCGGCTTGTGGCCGGTCATCGCTTGCCGTTTCCACTACTCTGTACGAGGCTGTCTAGCGCCTGCCGGTCGCTGGCGCCATAGGATTTCGTGGTCCTGGACGCCTTCTCGGCGGTCTTGGCCACGACCGGTTCCGGTTTGGTTACCGGAAGGTGATTGGCGGCTTCATTTTTGCGGATCAGCTCTGCCATGGGATCATGGCCCGTCCCCGCGGCGGGGGGTGCCGAGACCGGCTGCCCCGAAGACATGTCACGCGGAAGTGCGGCTTTTTGTTCGATCCGCGGCGCCTGATGGTCGTCATGCTGCGGCACATAGGCAAATTCGTCGGGATGATCGGGAACCACCGACAGCAGCACCTGGGACGTATCCTGCACCAGCGGCAGAAGGCGCGCCTCGCGCACCCAGTTGGGATGGTTCTTGATGGGAACGAAATAGGTGAAGCCCAGATAGGCCAGCCCCACGATGACCAGGCCGCGCACCACGCCGAAGGCGACGCCGGCCGCCCGGTCCAAAGGACCGATGGGCGAATGTTTCACAGCCTCCACGAAACGGTGGCTGATGAACGCAAACGTAATGAAGACCGCCAGGAAGACCGCCGAATAGGCCAGCAGCGAAGCCAGCCAGGCTTCACCCACCATGCTGTGCATCAGGGGAATGACATAGGGGCCGAAATAGAGGCAGGCAAAAGCCCCAGCCACCCAGGCGAAGATGGTGAGCGTTTCCCACAGAAAGCCGCGCCAGGTGGCATAGCCGGCCGACACCAGGACGATCAGCACCACCAGGGCATCGAGAAAGGTGAAGCTCAGACTCATGATTCGACTTTACCACGGCGCGGGGCCTTGGGCTCTGGGGCAAATCTCAGCAGGTCCGCCACGCTGGTAATCTCCGTCAGAGCCAGGCCCGGCACGTCCGCCTTGGTGCCCGCCGGAATGAAGGCGGTCTTGAAGCCCAGTTTCGCCGCCTCCTTCAGGCGGGCATCGGCTTGCGGCACCGGGCGGATATCGCCCGACAGGCTGATTTCGCCGAAGAAAACCGAGTCGCGCGGCAGGGGCTCGCCCCCGAAGGACGAAACCAGCGCGGCCGCCGCCGCCAGATCCGCCGCCGGCTCGCCGATCTTCAGCCCGCCCGCCACGTTCAGATAGACATCGGAGGCCCCGATTCCAACCCCGGCCCGGGCATCCAGCACCGCCAGGATCATGGCCAGGCGCCCGGTATCCCAGCCCACCACCGCCCGGCGCGGGGTGCCATAGGCGGTGGGCGAGACCAGCGCCTGGATTTCGCAAAGCAGGGGCCTTGTGCCTTCCAGTCCGGCGAACACGGCGGTGCCGGGCGCCGCCGATTTGCGGTCGCCCAGAAACAGGGCGGACGGATTGGAGACTTCGGCCAGACCCTTGCTGGTCATTTCGAAGACGCCGATTTCGTCGGTGGCGCCGAAGCGGTTCTTCACCGCCCGCAACACGCGGAAATGATGGCCGCGCTCGCCTTCGAAATAGAGGACGGCATCGACCAGATGCTCGACCGCCTTGGGACCGGCGATCTGGCCGTCTTTCGTCACATGGCCGACCAGCAGCAGCGCCGCGCCCGATGCCTTGGCATAGCGCACCAGGTCGAAGGACGCGGTGCGCACCTGGGCGATGGTGCCGGGCGCGGCGTCCAGCGCCCCGGTCCACAGGGTCTGGATGGAATCGATGGCGACGATGGCCGGCGGCTTGCCGGCTTCCAGCGTGGCCAGGATGTCTTCGACATTGGTGGCGGCGCCCAGCATGAGGGGCGCATCGGAAAGCCCCATGCGGGCGGCGCGCATCCGCACCTGGGCCATCGCCTCTTCGCCCGAGATATAGACGGCATGGCCGCCATTCTGGGCGTATCGCCCAAGCGCCTGAAGGATGATGGTGGATTTGCCGATGCCCGGATCGCCGCCGACCAGAAGCGCGGAACCGGGGACCAGGCCGCCGCCGGTGACGCGGTCAAACTCATTGATGCCGGTGGGGCGTCGCTGGGGCGCGGCGTCTTCGGTCTTCAGGTCTTCCAGCGTGATGCGGCGCCCTTTGACGCGGCGCGAGGCGCCGCTTCCCAGGGGCGGGGCAATGCCTTCCTCGGTGATGGTGTTCCAGCCGCCGCAGGCTTCGCACTTGCCAGCCCATTTGGAATGGGTGGCGCCGCAGGACTGGCAGACATAACTGGTGGAAGCCTTGGCCATGATTCGATCATAGCATGGCGGTCAAGCGCGCCGTTTATGCCTTCACCGCCATTTTGATGGGTCCTTCGGCGCGGCCGTGGATGAACTGATCCACATAGGGATTGCCGGAATGGTCGATGTCCCGGGTCGGGCCCTGCCAGATGATCTTGCCGCCATAGAGCATGGCGATCTTGTCCGAGATCTTGCGGGCCGAGGTCATGTCATGGGTGATGGAGAGCGCCGTGGCCCCGACATCCCGCACCGTGGAGACGATCAGATCGTTGATGACGTCGGCCATGATCGGGTCAAGGCCCGTGGTCGGCTCGTCGAAAAAGATGATCTCGGGGTCCGCGGCGATGGCCCGCGCCAGGCCGACGCGTTTCTGCATACCGCCCGACAGTTCCGACGGCGACAGGAAGGCGACGTCTTCCGTGAGCCCTACTTTGGCCAGCTTCTGGATGGCGATGTCGCGCGCCTGGGTCCGGGGCACGCCACGTCCCTGAATAAGCCCGAAGGCGACATTCTCCCAGACCGGCAGACTGTCGAACAGGGCCGCGCCCTGGAACAGCATGCCGAATTTCCGCATGACGCGGTCGCGCGCCGCGCCGCTGAGATGGGTGACATCCTCGCCATCGACCAGGATGGTGCCCTCGTCCGGGCGAATGATGCCCAGGATCGACTTGATGCAGACCGACTTGCCGGTGCCCGAACCGCCGATGATCACCAG
>CAYFKU010000012.1:0-48325 GCA_964343955.1 uncultured Rhizobium sp.
AGGTCGCGAACCCGTGGCGCCAGCTCCTGGGCATCGTCCAGGATCAGGCTGGCGCCCTGGGCCAGCGCAATCGCCAGCCTTCCGGCATCCAGCCGGGGCACGCCGAACATGGCGGGGGTGAGATACAGGCTGGGGTCCAGGGACTGCCCGTCGCGATAGAGTTTCAGCCGGGGCGGGGTCAGCCGATGCTGCTCCAGAATGGCGCTCAGTTCCTCCCATGGCAGGAGTGGCGCAAAGCGGCCCGGCTTGCCCGTTATGTGGATGAACTGCTTCAGCCAGAAGTCCTTCAGAAAGACTTCCGCGCTCAGGGGCGCCAGGACGGAATCGAATTCCAGCATCATGCCCATCGGCCTTGCTTGGCGAACGGCGGAACCGGCGCTAAGCTCTTCTTGTTGCAGAATTATCGGGCTTTTCCGGCGCCGGCGTCAACGGCCCGGAAATGCCGGGGCGGGGTATGGATGAACAAGCCGATCAACCGGCGCACCGCCTTGGGCGGCATGGCGGCAGCTCCTGTCCTGGGCGCCAGGGCCTTTGCAGATGACAAGCCGCAGCTTGCCATGCCGCCCAGTGTCATCACCAATCCGCCGCGGGCCTGGGGGCCCGCCGCCACGCCGAACGTCTTTCCCGATCCGGATGTGATCCCGATCGATCCGGCCTTCAACCGCCTGATTGTCCGCTATTCCCCGATCAAGCGACTGGGCACCGGCTATCTTTGGGCGGAAGGGCCGGCCTGGTCGGGCGAAGGCCTCTATCTTCTGTTCAGCGATGTTCAGGGCAACACCCAATATCGCCTGATCTGGGAAACGGGCGATATCGTGCCCTTCCGCAAACCTTCCTTTTACAGCAACGGCAACTGTTTCGATTTCCAGGGCCGCCAGCTTTCCTGCCAGCATTATTTCCGCCGCGTGGTGCGCTGGGAGTTGGATGGCTCCATGACAGTGCTCGCCGACCAGTTCGAGGGCAAAAGCCTGAATGCCCCCAACGATATCGCGGCCCATCCCGATGGCAGCATCTGGTTCACCGATCCGGGCGCCGGCGCCTCGCTCAGCGAAGGCCATCCCGATGTGGCGGGCGGGCCGCAAAATCCCGACGGGCTTTACGATCCCAGGCTGGGCGATATGGGGACCGGCATCGGCACGGCGGTGCGCCGCGAATTGCCCACCCATGTCTATCGCCGCGATCCCAGCGGAAAATTGACGGTGGCGCTGTCCGGCGAAAAATTGCGCGGGCCCAACGGCATCTGCTTTTCCCCTGACTACAAGCGCATCTATGTCATCAGCGGCGGCATCCATGTCGGCGATGTGGTGAACGGACGCGTCGAGAATTTGCGCGAATTCACGCCCTGCAATGTGGACGGCATTTATTGCCATCCCGACGGTATGCGCGCCGACCGGGCAGGCAATATCTGGGCGAGCTCCAACGCGGTGCTGGGTTATTCCGGCGTCACGGTCTGGAGCCCGCAAGGCAAGATCCTGGGCCGCATCCGTCTGCCGGAGGGTGCCGCCAATCTCTGCTTCGGCGGGCCCAAGCGCGACCATCTGTTCATCACCGCCTCGCAGTCGCTTTACATGCTGAAGCTTGGCATCCAGGGCGCTGCGCCCGGTTGATTCAAGAAGGAGATTTCCATGACCAGGTTGGGCTTGCTCACGCTAGGGTTTCTGATGTCTGGATCGGCCGGCGCCATGGCGGCGGACATGGCCGGAACCTGGGAAGTGGGCGTGCGCGAATATGGCGGCCGCAACTATTACATTTCCATGCAGGACGGGCGGCTGATCATCGAGGAGCAGGGCGGCCGCTACAGCGCCCGCTTCAATCACCTGAAGTTCGAGGGTGCGATGCAGAAGGACGGTCTGCATCTGGCCTGCAACGATCGGGGCAAGGCCTGCGGCGAGCTGGTGGTGCAGGTCAAGGGCGACCAGATTTCAGGCCGGGGCGTTCTGATCGCCAATCCGCCGCTGGACATTCCCGTCACCGTGGCTGGGCGCCGCGAAGCGGCCAAGCCCGGCTCGGCGCGAACTTATGACTACAATCCGCAAGGCAATGACTTCAGCAGTTACTACACCGCCGCCGCCAAGCCGGTGCTGCGCATCTATCCGGGAGACACGGTGCGCACCCGCACGCTGGATTCCCGTGGCCAGGACAAGGACCTGAAGCCGCTGGCGCCGCGCGGCAATCCGCTGACCGGGCCTTTCTATGTCGAAGGCGCCATGCCGGGAGACACTTTGGTGGTGCATCTGGACCGCGTGCGCACCAATCGCGACACGGCCTATCAGACCAATCTGGTCTCCAACACCGCGCTGGAAACGGGCTATGTGCGCGAACTGGCGAAGCACCAGCCTGGTTTTACCGAATGGAAAATCGATGCCGCCTCCGGTATCGCCACCGTCATCAATCCGACCGACAAGCTGAAACCCTATACGGTCAGGCTGGACCCGATGCTGGGCTGTGTCGGCGTCGCCCCGCCGCGGGGCGAGGTACTGGGTGCCGGCCATCTGGGTGTCTTTGGCGGCAACATGGATTCGCCCCGGGTGAAGGAGGGCGCCACGCTATATATTCCGGTGTTCGAGCCGGGCGCCTTGCTCTTTGTCGGCGATGGCCATGCCCAGCAGGGCGACGGCGAGCTGCCGGGCCAGGGACTGGAAACCTCGCTGGATGTGCAGTTCACCGTGGATGTGATCCGCGACCAGAGCCTGGGCCAGACGCGGCTGGAAAATGCCGATTATGTGATGGTGATGGGCGTGGGAAACACGCTGGATGACGGCATGAAAAGCGCCACGACCGGCATGAGCCGCTGGCTGGCCTCTGCCTATGGCCTGACGCCGCAGGAGATCGCGCCGGTCCTGGGAACCGCCATGCAATACGATATCGCCGAGGTGGTGGATTCCGAATATAATGTGGTGGCCAAAGTCTCCAAGGATGCGCTGAAGCGTCTGGGGAAATAAGTCACCGCCATGAATGCCGGCACCTCCCAGCAAGGCCCGGAAGCGCTGATCGGCCAGGCCGTGGCGCAGTATCGGTCGGGGCGGCTTGCCGAAGCGGAACGGCTTTACCGCCAAGCATTGGCCTTGCGGCCGGATAATTCCGCCATTCACGCGGGCCTGGGCCTGATGATTTATCTCCAGGGCCGGCCGCAGGAGGCCATCGCCGCCTTTCGCCAGGCGGTGAAGATCGAGCCCAAAAATCCCGATCTGCTGTACAAGCTGGGCAACATGCTGTTGCGCGACGGCGCCATGAGCGACAGCCGGATCGAGGAATGTTTTGCCTGTTTCAACCGGCACGCCCGGCTGACCTTTCGGCCGCAACTGGCGCCCGGCGAGGCTGCCCATCGCATCAAGCATGATCGTGAACAACTGGACTATCTGTCCGAAAATCACGGATTGACGAGCTGGAAATTTCATCTCGCCGATGGCGGCCGTATCGCATCAGCGGCGGTCAATCCCGCCAATAGCGAAGGCGCCACCCATGAATGGCACAAGACCCATCCCCAGATCATCGTGGTGGACGAGCTTCTGACAAATGAGGCGCTGGAGAAGCTGCGCCGCTTCTGCTGGGGCTCGACCATCTGGCGTGACACGCATCCCGAAGGCTATCTCACCGCCATGCCGGAGCATGGTCTTGCATGTCCGCTGATCGCCCAGATCGATGAGGAGATGCGGGCCGCCTATCCCGGCATATTGGGCACGCACCAACTGCGTTATCTATGGGCCTTCAAATACGACAATATGCTGCGCGGCGTCGGCACTCATGCCGATCCTTCGCTGGTGACCTTCAATTTCTGGATCACGGCGGATGAGGCCAATCTCGACCCCTGCCATGGCGGCCTGACGGTCTGGGATGTGAACGCGCCCAGGGACTGGAAGACCCAGCAATATATCGGCGACACCGCCGGCAGCCAGGCCTATGTCAAGCGGATGGGCGGCAAGTCCGTCACCATTCCCTATCGCTCGAATCGTGCCATCGTGTTTTCGTCGGCTCTCTTTCACGAGACCAATCAGATGACCTTCAAGCCCGGCTATACCAACCGGCGCATCAATATCACCATGCTCTACGGTCGGCGCTAGCGTCAGGACGAAAGCGGCTGAACAGGGCGCGCCTTCATGCCGACGGCATGTCCTCGAACGGCTTTTCCGGATGCATCAGGAAGGCGGTGAAGCCGCCCAGCAGCAGCAGGCCCATGGACATGATGAAGGGCAGGTACCAGTTGCCGGTGACATCGATGACATAGCCGGCCACAAGGGGCGACACGATGGCGGCAAAGGCCGAGCCGGTGTTCATCAGGCCGGCGGCGGTGCCGGCATAGCGTGGCGCAATATCCATCGGCACGGCCCACATGGGGCCGATCACCAGCTCGGCGAAGAAGAAGCCGCCAGACAGGCACAGCGCCACAACCGTCACATCATGAATGAAAAGGATCGGCAGCAGCGACAGGAACGCGCCGCCGAAGCCCAGCACGGTGACTCCCAGCCGAGCCAGCCGGACATTGCCCGTGCGCTTGAGCAGTCCGTCGGACAGAACCCCGCCCAATGTGTCGCCCACCACGCCGGCAAAAAAGACGCCGGAGGCAAAGATGGCCGACTTGCCGATCTCCATATGGTAATTGGTCTTGAAGAAGAGCGGCAGCCAGTTGAGGTAGAGCCACAAGGTCCAGCCGTAACAGAAATAGGTCAGCGTCACCGGCCACATGCGCCCGATCAGGGGACCCCAGGGCGCCTTGGGCCTTTCACCCAGAATGCGCGGCGGAAGTTCCTTAAGGTCGCTGTCAGTGATGTGGGGGTGTTCCCTGGGATCGTTCCGGAAATAGAGCGCCCAGACCAGCACCCAGACCAGGCTTATGCCGCCCAGCACATAAAAAGCGCCACGCCAGGTGAAGGCCGCCATCAGAAGGGCAATCAGCGGCGGCGTGATCGCGTTGCCCAGGCGCGCGAAAGCGTGGGTCAAACCTTGCGCAAAACCGCGCTTGCCCGCCGCTGTCCAGTTCTGCATGGCCCGGGTGGCGGTGGGGAAGGTGGCGCCTTCGCCCAGGCCGACCAGCAAGCGGGCAGCAAAAAGCGAAATCAGTCCGGCGGAAAATCCGGTGAGGATGGTGGCGGCAGCCCATATCAGGCCGCACCAGAAGAGCGTGCGCCGGGCGCCGAACTTGTCCCCGACCCAGCCGCCGATGATCTGGAACAGCAGATAGGGATAGGCGAAGGCCGAGAACAGAAGACCCAGCTGTGTCTTGCTGAAGCCGAACTCTTCCTGGATGGCGCTGGCCGCCGTCGAGATATTCACCCTGTCGATATAGGTGATGAAATACATCAGGCACAAAAGGCCCAGGATGATGTGCGGTACGCGCAGCCTGATCATGGCCGTGTTCCCCCCAAGCTTTGCTGGCCCCGGCTTGTGTTGCGTTCCGTCAGGCCTACCGGCGGAGCGCGCTTGTATTTTCGGTGAGGTTGGCCATGGCGGCGGCGACGCCACCGGCCTTGTGCGGCACCTGCATCAGGGTGAGCGTCATTTCCGTGGCGGCAAGCGCCCCCATCAGTGTCAGCTCATTGCATTCGCCCAGATGGCCGATGCGGAAGACCTTGCCTGCCACCTTGCCCAGGCCCGCGCCATAGGAAATGTTGAAATTCTCCAGCGCGATCTTGCGGAAGGTGTCGGCGTCATGACCAGCCGGCATCATCACGCCGGTCAGTATGGGCGAATAGACGGCCGGGTCGGCACACAGGATTTCCAGTCCCCAGCCTTTCACCGCGGCGCGGCAGGCGGCGGCAAGGCGCTGGTGGCGGGCAAACACATTATCAAGGCCTTCTTCGTGAAGCATCGCGAGCGCTTCCTTCAGGCCATAGAGAAGATTGGTGGATGGCGTATAGGGGAAGAAGCCCTTGGCATTGAAACCGATCATTTCCTGCCAGTCCCAATAGGACCGCGGCAGCTTGTTGGTCTTTGAAGCCGCCAGCGCTTTTTCCGACACGGCGTTGAAGCTGAGACCGGGCGGCAGCATCAGGCCTTTCTGGGATCCCGACACCGTGACATCGACCCGCCAGGCGTCATGTTTCACCGGCGCCGATCCGAGCGACGAGATGGTATCCACCATCAGAAGTGCGGGGTGCCCGGCATTGTCGATCGCCTGGCGCACGGCGCCAATGTCCGAAAGGCAGCCGGTGGACGTCTCATTGTGCACCACCATCACGGCCTTGATGGTGCGGCTTGTGTCTTCGGCCAGCTTGGCCTCGATGGCGGCGGCATCCACGCCATGGCGCCAGTCGCCGGGCAGGAAATCCACCTCGATGCCGAAACGGCGCGCCAGTTTCTGCCACAGGGTGGCGAACTGGCCGGTCTCGGCCATCAGCACATGGTCGCCGGGCGACAGGGTGTTGACGATGGCGGCTTCCCAGGCGCCGGTGCCGGAGGCTGGATAGATGATCACCGGCCCCGTGGTGCCGAACACCGGCTTGATCGCTTCCAGCACCTCCTGGCCCAGCTTCTGGAAATCCGGCCCGCGATGGTCGATCACCTGGCGGTCGATGGCGCGCAGGACGCGCTCTGGAACGGGGCTGGGACCGGGGATCTGGAGGAAATGCTGGCCTTGCGACATGCGCGTCTTCCTGGATTGGAGGGATGGCTAATTATGGCATTGCTTTTAGCCCGGAACGGGCAAAAAGTCCGCTCAAAAGGCCCAGAAAAGCCCAGCAAAAAATCGCAGCAAAAGCCAAAGCAAACACCAGGCAAGCCCCATGGTCACCGCCGCCCGTCCCGCCCTTGAACGCCGCCTGAAGGCCCATGTGCCGGGCGATGTGCTGTTCGACAGTTTTTCGCGCGGCCGCTATGCCACCGACGCATCCCATTACCAGATGATGCCGGCCGGGGTGGTGGTGCCTGCCACCATGGAAGGCGCGGTCGCCGCGCTGGCCATCGCCCGGGAGGAAGGCGTGGCGGTCACCCCAAGGGGCGGCGGCACCAGCCAGTGCGGCCAGACCGTCAATAGCGGTCTGATTGTCGATTGTTCCAGGACGCTGAACCAGGTGCTGGCGCTGGATCTGGAACGCAAGCAGGTGACGGTTCAGCCGGGCATCGTTCTGGACGACCTGAACCGGCAATTGAAGAAGCATGGCCTGTGGTTCCCGGTGGATGTCTCCACCGCCTCGCGTGCAACCATCGGCGGCATGACCGCCAACAATAGCTGCGGCGGCCGCTCGATCCGTTACGGCACCATGCGCGCCAATGTGGTGGCGATCGATGGCGTTCTGGCGGACGGGAGCGCGATGCATTTCGGCGAGGTCTCGCCCGATCTGTCGGACGTCGGCGCCGGGATGCGGCCGCTGGCGGAAAAGCTGCTGGGGATCGGCGCGCGCGAGGCCGGGGAAGTGGAGCGGCGTTTCCCCAAGGTGCATCGCCGGGTGGGCGGCTACAATATCGACGCGCTGAACCCCCGCAACAACCGCATCAATCTGGCGCATCTGCTGGTCGGGTCGGAAGGAACGCTGGCATTCTCCACCGCCATCACGCTGCAATTGTCGCCTGTGCTGGGCAAACGGGCGCTGGGCGTCTGCCATTTCGGCTCCTTCCATGCCGCGATGGATGCGGCCCAGCATCTGGTGACCCTGAAGCCCATCGCGGTGGAGCTGGTGGATGACACCATGCTGGGGCTGGCGGCGGAAATTCCCATGTTCCGCGCCACGCTGGAGGCAATGCTGAAGGGCAAGCCGCAGGCGATCCTGCTGGTGGAGTTCGACAGCGGCGTCGAGGAAAACGCCCGGCGCATGAAGCAACTGCTGCAGATGATGGGCGATCTCGGCCTGGATTTCAGCCATGAAGGCGCCAAATGGGGTGGCGTGGTCGAGGTCTATGATCCCGAACTGCAAACGGCAATCACCGAGCTGCGCAAGTCCGGCCTCAACATCATGATGTCCATGAAGGACCAGCGCAAACCGATTTCCTTCGTGGAAGATTGCGCGGTGCCCCTGCCGCATCTTGCGGAATATACGGCGCGGCTGACCGAATGTTTCGAGCGCCATGGCACCAGGGGCACCTGGTATGCCCATGCCAGCGAAGGTTGCCTGCATGTCCGCCCGGTCCTGAACCTGCGGCTGGAAAAGGACGTGAAGGCGATGCGCGCCATCGCCGAGGAAGCCTTCGAGATGGTGCGCCAGTACAAGGGCTCACACTCCGGCGAGCATGGCGACGGGCTGGTGCGCAGCGAATTCCACCAGGACATGTTCGGGCCCGAACTGGTGCGCGCCTTCGAGGAAGTGAAGGATGCTTTCGACCCCAATGGCATGATGAATCCGGGCAAGATCGTGCGCGCGCCCAAATTCGACGAACGCGGCCTGTTTCGCTATCCGCCGGGTTATAGGGTGCGCGATTTTGAACCGGTGCTGGACTGGTCGGACTATCCCGGCGCGATCGGCGGCTTCCAGGGTGCCGCCGAGCAGTGCAACAACAACGGCGCATGCCGCAAATCCGAAGGCGGGGCGATGTGCCCGTCCTATCGCGCCACGCGCGACGAACAGCATGTGACGCGCGGCCGGGCCAACAGCCTGCGGCTGGCGGTTTCCGGCCAGTTGGGCGAAGGCGCCTTCACCAGCGACGAGATGATGGAGACGATGAAGCTTTGCGTCTCCTGCAAGGCGTGCAAGCGCGAATGCCCCACCGGCGTGGATATGGCGCGGATGAAGATCGAGGTGCTGGCGGCCCGCGCCAGGGAATATGGCCATTCCCTGCGGGACCGGCTGATTGCCGGATTGCCGCGCTATGCGCCATGGGCCGCAAAATTCGCGCCGCTGCTGAACCTGCGAAACAAAAGCATCCTGCTGCGGTCCCTGTCGCAGAGCCTGCTGGGTTTCGCCGCTTCGCGCGACCTGCCCGTCTGGCGGCGTGACCGTTTCGACCATGCCGGCGAGAGTTTCGGGCTGGATGCGGGCCATGAAGTCGTGCTGTGGGCCGATACGTTCAATGCCGCCTTCGAGCGCGAAATCCTGGATGACGCCATCAGGACTTTGACCGCTGCCGGCTATCGGGTGCACCTGGCCAGGGCCGCCGATGGGTCATCCCGGCCGCTCTGCTGCGGCCGCACTTATCTGGCGGTCGGCAATGTCGAGGCCGCCAAGGCGGAAATGACGCGCAGCCTCGAGGCGCTGGAGCCATTTTTCGCCCGCGGCGTGCCGCTGGTGGGGCTGGAGCCGAGCTGCCTTTTCTCGTTCCGCGACGAGGCACAGGCGATGCTGCCCGGCGAGGCGAGCAAGCGTGCCGCCGCCCATGCCCTGTTGTTCGAGGAATTCATCGCCCGCGAGGCCAGGGCCGGCCGCTTCAAGCTGACCCTGAAAGCGGCGCGGCAAAAAGTGATGCTGCACGGCCATTGCCACCAGAAGGCCTTCGGCGCCATGGGCGCGGTGGAGCAGGTCCTGAAGCTGATCCCGGACCTGAAGCTGGAAAAGATAGAATCGAGCTGTTGCGGCATGGCCGGCGCCTTCGGCTATCAGGCCGAGACCGCCGACGTCAGCCGCGCCATGGGTGAGCTTTCCCTGCTACCGGCGGCCCGCAATGCGGGCGATGCCCTCCTGGTGGCCGATGGCACCTCCTGCCGGCATCAGATCGAGCAGGGGGCGGGAAAACAGGCGGTTCACGTCGCCAGCCTGCTCGCGGCGTATCTGAACTAGCGCGACGACAGCTTGTCGCGCTGGGCGATGGCGCATTCCGTCGTCAGGGTGAAGTAGCGCTGAACGGCTTCCTCTCCCAGTTGATAGGGGTGGGGTTCGCCCGCGCGACGCAGCCGCACCAGGCGTCCCCGTGTCCAGGCTTCGTCGAATTCCGAATGGTTGGACATCAGGACGGTTGCGCCCGCGGCCCTGGCGGCCTCGGCCATCTTTTTCTGCGAGGCGATGTAGGTGTCGTAGCGCCCCGCTTCGGCCGGGAAGTTGAACGCCGTGCCGCCGGAATAGGCAACGGTCAGCGGCTTGCCGCGATCCTTCACCGTGAAGATCATCGACAGGGTTCCCAGCGTGTGGCCCGGCGTGGTGATGATGGTGACGCTGCTGTCGCCCAGTGTGATTTTCTGGCCATCCTGGGCGACGATATCGCGCTTGGGGATGCCGCCGGGAATGTCGGGATTCTTTTCGATCAGATCCCAGTCCGCGGCTCCCATCACCACATGGGCGCCGTACCGGCTTTGCAGCAGCGCGGCGCCTTCGTCATGGTCGCCGTGGGCGTGGGTGATGATGACATATTTGATGCTGTTGGGATTGAGTCCTAGCTTATGCATGCCCTGCACGATCTCCGGCTCGACCGCGTAGTTGTATAGTGTGTCGATCAGGATGATGCCGTCGCTGGTCTGGAGCGCCCAGGCCGAATGGATTTTGGTGCCGACCCAATAGAGATTGTCGAACATGCGCGCCGGCTCGGCATACCAGCTCGCGCGGTCGGGAACGGGCCGCGGGCCGCCGCTCGGCGTTCTGCCCATCCTGTTGTCGGCCACAATGCAGAGCCGCGCGGCCGTCCCGGCGAAATCCAGGCCCGCCGCCTGCTTGCCGGCGGCCAGATGCGCCTCGATGGCCGGCTGTGCCTGTGCGGTCAGGCTGGCCGCCATGAGCAGCAGCGTGGCGAATGTTTTTTTCAACGGCATGGTGCCCCCCAAGCTTCCCGGCGCGTGTGCCGGGGGGATAGTTGGTCTTTTCGCTATTCCGCCGCAAGGGCGTCGGATCGCGCGGGCGGGAATGCGGCCGGAAAAAGCTTGCCCCGCAGCCGCGCCGCGGCGTCCTGCAACAGGCATCGCACCTCTTCCATGCGGCCCGGCGTCATGCGTTCGGCTGCGTCCGTCGCGGACAGGGCCGTCACGACCCGGCCCTGGCGGTCGCGCACCGGCACCGCCACGCAGCGCATGTCGGCCTGGACCTCGCGGTCGTCGATCGCATAACCCGCCAGGCGCACCCTGGTCAGTTCGGCGCGCAGCCCGGCGCTGGTGGTGATGGTGTGCGGGGTCAGCGCGATCAGCTCACCGTCCAGCAGAAAGCTTTCGACCTGCTCGTCCGGCAATGCCGCCAGAAGGACTTTGCCAAGGCCGGAACAATAGGCCTCGAGCTGGGCGCCGACCCTGGTATTCACGGAAAAGGCGCCTGGCGGCGATACTTTGCCGATATAGGTCACCATGCCGTCTTCCAGAATTCCCAGATGCGTCGTCAGGTTCAGGCGCGCCGCCAGCTCGTTCATCACGGGTTGGCTGGCGTCGCGCAAAAGCTCGCCCATTGTCACATTGTGGGATAGCGACAGCAGCAGCGGGCCGGTGCGATAGCGGCCCTTGGGCCCACGCGTCACGGCGCCGATTTCCTCCAGTGTCTGAATCAGGCGATAGCCTGAAGCTTCCGGCAGGCCCGCCCTGCGGCTCAGTTCGGAACTGCTGACGCATTCTTCGGCATCTCGAAAGGCTTTGAGCAATGCGAATGCCTTGATGACCGAACGGTTCTTCGGTGTTCCCATCTGGCGATCCCTTTTCCGCGCCCGTCTGGGACGGCGCGTCCCGGTATTCCCTTTTGCCGCCTGCTTGTTTTGCCGCAGGTCGGCCCCGGGCCCGGATGATGGCACAACATTACATTTGTGAAATATGACAAATTATCATCTCTCATCAGGTGAGAGATGGCCTTTGACGGTGGCTCCCGGTTCTCCAACATGGCGACCCGCCAGGGGACGTGGCAATCTCGGCGGCAAGCCAAGGGCTTAAGGGGAAATCCGGGCGCCAGATCCGGAAGCGGGGGACCATGCGAAAGATTTTGATCAAGCTTCTGGCCATGAGCCTTCCGGTGGCAATGCCGGTGGCAGCCTTGGCCCTTACCGCCGCAGAGGAATGGCGCACTTACGGCCATGACTATGGCGACAGCCGCTATTCGCCGCTGACTCAGATCACGCCATCAAATGTCGCCGGGCTGAAGCCGGTCTGGACCTATCACATGCGGACCGCCGACCGCAGTGCCCGCGGCTTCGCATCGTCCCAAAATACCCCTCTGGTGGTGCATGGCGTGATGTATGTCTCCACCCCCTATGGCCGGGTGGTCGCGCTGGATGCGGAAAGCGGCAAGCAGCTCTGGGCCTATCAGGTTCCCGGCAGCGATCAGCCGGCCACGCGCGGCGTGGCCTATTGGCCAGGCCAGGAGGGTCGCAAGACAAAACCGCAAATTCTGTTCGGCACGCGCGGCGGTCTATTGATCGCGCTGGATGCCGCAACCGGCCAGACGTCGGCGCGCTTCGGCAAGAACGGCGTGGTCGATCTGCGCAGTCCGGAGGTGTTGCAGGGCCATCCCGATGCGGCGCTGGGCGTCACCTCGGCGCCGGTCATCTACAAGAATCTGGTTATCACCGGCTCGCGCACCCAGGAGACCCCGCAAAAGGGCGCTTCGGGCCGGGTTCGTGCTTTCGATGCCATCACCGGCCGCGAAGTCTGGCACTTCAACGGTGTGCCGCAGCCGGGCGAGAAATTCCATGAAACCTGGGAGGGCGACAGCTGGAAGGAACGGTCGGGCGTGAATGTCTGGGTCGGGCTGACCCTGGATGCCCAGCGCGGGATTGCCTATCTGCCCTTCGGCGCCCCAACCTTCGACCAGTCCGGCAACGACCGCAAAGGCGACAGCCTCTTTGCCAATACGCTGGTCGCTGTCGATGCCGCGACCGGCCGATATCTCTGGCACTTCCAGGTGCTGCGCCACGATCTGTGGGACTATGACCTGCCGCTCACCACGCTTCTGGACGTAAAAAAAGACGGCCGCACCATTCCCGCCGTCGCGGTGATGAGCAAGGCGAGCCTGCTCTTTCTGCTCGATCGCGTGACCGGCAAGCCCATCTATCCGGTCAGGGACCTGCCGGTGCCCACCGACACCGACATGCAAGGCGAAAAGGTCTCGCCCACCCAGCCGGCGTCCATTACGCCGCCGCTGGGGCGCACCAGCTTCGACATGTCGGAGCTGGCGAACCTTACGCCGCAGCAGAAGGCGGGCTGCGACAAGCTGATCGCCGAGCAGAAGGTGATCGGCGCGAAATATTTCCAGCCGCCCCGTGTCGATCATGCCGTGGCGCGGTTCCCCGGCAACTGGGGCGGGATCGACTGGAGCCACGCGGCGTTCGACCGCAAGAACGGGCTCTACATCGTCAATACCAGCGAAATGGCATCGCAACAGATGATGATTGCCAAGTCGGATGGCAGCTATGACATGCGCTATGGCTATCAGTGGTTCTGGGACAAGGACAGCCATATGCCCTGCCAGATTCCGCCCTGGGGCAAGCTCTATGGCATCAACGTGAATACGGGCGCCATTGCCTGGGAAAGCGTTCTGGGCGTGACCGATGGCCTGGCCAATCCGAATACCGGGCGGCCCAATGTCGGCGGGCCCATCGTCACGGGCAGCGGGCTGATTTTCATCGGGTCCACCGATGACCGCCGGTTGCGCGCCTTCGATTCTAAGACCGGCAAGGAAGTGTGGAGTTACAAACTGCCCGCTTCGCTCTATGGCACGCCCCTGACCTACAAAGGCAAGAGCGGCAAGCAATATGTGGCGGCAGTGACGACCGGTGGATTCTGGGGGGATGTCCCGGCGGCCGCCGATGAGGTCACGGCCTTCGCGCTGCCCTGATCCGCCATGCGCGATCCGTCAGGTGACGGAAAAGCGGAAGATCGTCGTGGAGGCGAAGGTCTGCCCCGGCTCCAGAATGGTTGACGGGAAGTGGGGCTTGTTGGGGCTGTCGGGAAAATGCTGCGTTTCCAGCGCCAGGCCGTCGCGCCGGTGCATTGCTTCGCCGCGCTGATTGACCTGGCCGGGTTTGATATTGTTGCCCGAATAGACCTGCAGGCCCGGTTCGGTTGTCAGCAATTCCAGCGTTATGCCGCTTGCCGGGTCGGCAAGCCGCGCCGCCCATTCCAGGGCACCCGGCGCCGTTTTGTTCAGAACGAAGTTGTGGTCATAGCCGCCGGCCAATGCCATCTGGAGTTCGGTCGAATCCACATCTGCACCGATGGGACGGGCCTGGCGAAAATCGAAGCCGGTTCCGGCCACGGGCAGATATTCGCCGGTCGGGATCTGCAACGGGTCTGTTTTTGTGATCGCGTCCGCGTTGAGCTGAAGGCGCTGCGGCAACACCGAGCCCTGGCCGGCCAGGTTGAAATAGACATGATTGGTCAGGCTGACCACGGTGGGCGCATCCGCGGTGGCGCGATAGTCCAGCCGCAGGGAATCCCGGCTGACCGTGTAGGTAACATCCACAGTCATCGTGCCGGGAAAGCCCTGATCGCCATCCGCGCTGACGAGCCGCAAGCTGACGGATGCTGAAGCATGCCGGGTGACATCCCAGATCCGCGCGCCCCAGGATTGACCCCATCCGCCGTGCAGGGTGACGCCATTGGCGTCCTGCGCCAGGGGATGGTGCCGGCCCATGATGGTCACGCCGCCCTTGAGGCGGTTGGCGTAACGGCCGATCAGACAGTTCCACCAGCCGCTCGTTTCATATGCCGCCAGATCCTTCAGTCCCAGCACCACATTGCGCCGGCTGCCGTCAGGCCCCGCCACCTCGATGGCTGTGATGGTGCCGCCCATATCCAGGATGGTGGCGCTCAGGCTGGCGCCGCCGAGCCAGAAGGCCCTGACCTCTTTGCCGTCCCTGGTCTTTCCATAGACTGTGACCGTCATCCGCCGCCCCTCAAACATCCAACCGATAAGGCGCCGCCGAACGCCAAGTCAAACCCGCATCTGGCACCGACAGATGTAGGAGAGAAATGAAGCAATTGTCCGCGCCCGCCGGCGGTCTTCCGGTGCAAGCCAAAGGACGCACCGGCCTTCATGCAGAGCCTGCCCAAGACGGTGCCGTTCGTGCTAACAGTCTGAACCATGCCCAGGAAAAGCGGCCGCCGCGGCGGCAAGGTCGTCACCATTCATGATGTTGCACGCCATGCCGGCGTTTCGCCCATGACGGTGTCGCGTGTAATCAATGCCGAAAGCAATGTCCGGGACGACACCCGCGCCAAGGTCATCGCCTCGGTCAAGGCGCTGGGCTACGCGCCGAACCTGGCGGCCCGCAGCCTGGCCAGCGCGTGCACCCTGCACCTGGGCATCCTCTATTCCAATCCCAGCGCCGCCTATCTGAGCGAACTGCTGCTGGGCAGCCTGGAACAGTCCCGCCTGGCCGGATGCCAGCTTGTGATCGAGCGCTGCCAGAATGACGAGGGCCCGACCATCGCCAGGCTGGTGCAGGGCGGTGTGCATGGCGTGATCCTGCCCGCGCCGCTCTGCGATTCCGAAGCGGCCCTCCAGGCGGTGGAACAGGCCGGGATTCCCGCTGTCCTGGTGGCATCCGGGCGTCCGGCCCCCGGGCTTTCCGCCGTGAGCATCAATGATTTCGAAGCCTCGCGCGCCATGACGCGGCATCTGCTGGAGCTTGGACATCGCCGCATCGCATTTATCAACGGCCATCCCAATCAGACTGCCAGCGGCCAGCGGTTTCGCGGCTATATCGAAGGCATGACGGAAGCGGGCCTGTCGGTGGGCACCGATCAGGTCGCGCAGGGCTATTTCACCTACCGATCCGGTCTGGAGGCGGCGGAACAACTGCTGACGGTCTGGAATCCGACCGCGATTTTCGCCTCAAATGACGATATGGCTGCCGCCACGGTGGCGGTGGCCCATCGCCGCGGACTGGAGGTGCCGGGCGATCTGGCGGTGGCAGGCTTTGACGATACGCCATTGGCCACCACGGTCTGGCCCCCCCTGACAACCGTGCGGCAGCCCATCGCCGAGATGGCTCGGGAGGCTGTAAGGCTTCTGATCGAACAGATCCGCAAGCAGCGCGGCGGCGAGACCATGCCGGTCCGGCACAAATTGCTCAAATTTACCCTGATCGATCGTGAATCGACGGCCCCGTCGGCCAGCTCTCCCGCATCCAGGACCATTTCCCGGCCCAAGTCGGGTACACCCAAAGCTTGACAGGGGTTGGTCTCTGTTATTGGTAGCGCAATCATAGCCGGATGTTACGGTGTCATAGCGATGAAACCTGTTCCCATGCCTGAAGCGGACGAGGCGCGTCGGGCCATCTATCCCAGCCTCAGGGCCAAGCGTGTCGTCGTCACCGGCGGCGGGTCGGGTATCGGCGCCGGCCTGGTGGAGGCCTTCGTCCATCAGGGCTCTGAAGTGATTTTTGTCGACATACTCGAAAAGGAAAGCGCCGAGCTTGTGGCGCGTCTGGCCCATGCGCCGATCCTGCCGCGCTTCGAGCGGGTCGATCTGACAAACCTGGCGGCAGTCGAGGAATTCTTCCGTGCGCTCGGCAATATCGATGTCCTAGTGAACAATGCCGCCAGCGACGACCGCCATAGCCTGGCGGACATCACGCCCGCCTATTGGGACGAGCGCATGGCCGTCAATCTTCGCCACCAGCTTTTCGCCTGCAAGGCGGTTGCGCCGGGCATGAAGGCGCGGGGCGGCGGCGCCATCATCAATTTCAGCTCCATCTCCTGGCATCTGGGGCTTGATGGGCTGCTGCTCTATGAGACCGCCAAGGCGGGTGTCGAGGGCATGACGCGTGCTCTGGCGCGCGAGTTGGGGCCGGACAATATCCGCGTCACCGCCGTGGTGCCCGGCAATGTGAAAACGCCTCGCCAGAGCAAATGGTACACGCCCGAAGAGGAAAGCCGTCTGGTGGCGAACCAATGTCTCCGGAAACGGATATTGCCTTCCCATGTCGCGGGACTGGTGTTGTTCCTTGCCTCGGCGGAGGGCAGCCTCTGCACCGGCCATGAATATTGGATCGATGCCGGATGGGGCTGAGCCCGGATTGCATCTGGCCCCTTGGCGCCACCCTGGGCGAAGGGCCTTTGTGGTGGGATGGGGCGCTCTGGTTCACCGACATCATGCAGGAAAAAATTCATCGCTTCGATCCTGATACGGGCGGCAAGGCAAGCTGGGACGCGCCCGCGCCGCCAGGCTTTCTGGCGCCCGGACGGGACGGTCATTTCCTGGCGGGCGTCAAAACAGGTCTGATGGATTTCGATCCCGCCACGGCATGCTTCGCACCGATCTGCGAAGTCGAACCGACCCGCCCCACCAACCGGCTGAATGACGGCGCAGTCGATCCGGAAGGGCGACTGTGGTTCGGTTCGATGGACGATGGCGAACAGGCCCGCACGGGCATGCTGTACCGCTTTTATCGCGGCAGTCTCGCCCCCATGGATTCCGGCTATGTCATCACCAACGGCCCCGCCTTCAGCCCGCGGGGCGATCTGCTCTATCACACCGATACATTGGCGCGCCGCATCTATGTCTTCGATCTGGGGCGGGATGGCGCGCTGAGCAACAAGCGGCTCTTTGTGGAGATCGAGGATGGCGCCGGCTATCCGGACGGGCCCACGGTGGACAGCGAGGGCTGTCTCTGGACCGGGCTGTTCGGCGGCTGGGGTGTGCGCCGCTATGCGCCCGATGGACGGCTGTTGCAGGTGGTCCGATTTCCGGTCGCCAATGTCACCAAGATCGCTTTTGGCGGCCCCGATCTGACGACAGCCTATGCCACCACCGCCGCCAAGGGGCTGGATGCGGCGGCGCGAAACGCGCAGGCGCTGGCCGGCGGATTATTCTGTTTCCACGCCCCGGCTCCCGGCGTTCCGGCGCGCGCAGTGGCGGAAGGCTGACGGCGCGCCAACGGCCCCTGGCGGCTCACCAGTTGTACATGCTGCCATCTTCCAGCCGGTTCACGGGCAGGAAGGCGCGTTTGTAGGGGAATTTGGCGGCCAGCTTTTCGTCGATCTCCACGCCCAGGCCCGGCCCCTCGCCGGGATGCAACATGCCGTCGCTGAAGCTGTAGCTGCGCTGGAAGACCTCATCGGTCTCCCTGCTGTGATGCATCCATTCCTGGATGCCGAAATTCGGGATCGAGACATCGAAATGCAGCGCCGCCGACATGCAGACCGGCGACAGATCGGTCGCGCCATGACAACCGGTGCGGACATTGTAGAGATCGGCCAGGGCCGCGATGCGCCGCAGATGGGTGATGCCTCCCGCATGCACGACGGTGGCGCGGATATAATCGATAAGCTGTTCTTCAATGAGCTGCTTGCAATCCCAGATGCTGTTGAAAATCTCGCCCACTGCCAGGGGCGAGGTCGTGTGCTGGCGGATCAGGCGGAAATTGGCCTGGTTCTCGGCCGGCGTGGCGTCTTCCAGCCAGAAGGGACGATAGAGCTCCAGATCCTTGCCCAGCCGGCCCGCCTCGATCGGCGTCAGGCGGTGATGAATGTCGTGCAGCAGATGCAGGTCCCAGCCCAGCACCTCGCGGGCCTTTTCGAACAGCGCCGGGACCGAGCGCAGATATTTCTCGCTGGACCAGGCATTCTCGGTCGGCAGGTCCGCATCGGCCGGTTCGTAAAACAGGCGCGTCTTGGACACGCCATAGGTGGATTTGAGGCCCGGCACCCCCGACTGAAGCCGGATCGCCTTATAGCCCATAGACAAATAGGACTGCGCCTGTTCCAGCGTCTCTTCGATGGTGGTGCCATTGGCGTGGCAATAGACCATGGCGCCGTTGCGGCATCGTCCGCCCAGAAGCTGATAGACCGGCAGCCCCGCGACCTTGCCCTTGATGTCCCACAGGGCGGTATCGACCGCGGCGATGGCGGCCATGGTGACCGGCCCGCGCCGCCAATAGGCGCCGCGATACAGATACTGCCAGGTATCCTCGATGTTGTGGGCGTCGCGGCCGACCAGGCATGGAATGACATGATCGGTGAGATAGCTGGCCACCGCCAGTTCGCGGCCGTTGAGGGTGGCGTCGCCCAGGCCCGTGACGCCATCGGATGTCTCGATTTTCAGGGTGACGAAATTGCGCCCTGGGCAGGTGACGATGACTTTGGCCGATGTGATCTTGAGCACGTGCATTCCCCCAAAAGGATTCCGGACCGCTCTGCGGTATCGCCCGCGCCCGTGGCAACAGGGCGCCGAAGCGCGGCCGCACCCTAGTCGTTTGCGAAGGGATCGGCCACAAAGCCGCGCTCACGATAGCAGAACCAGTCGAAGTCGGCAGGCGCGGCGGTGCCCGCCATATCCTGGCAGGCCATGCCGACAAAGGCGCCGGTGAAATTGGGCGAACCGGGCATCTGGGCTTCGTCGGACAGGATGGACGCATCGAAGGTCTGGGGCAGCTTCTGCCAGCCCTGGCCGGACTGGCGAAAGGCGAACCACAGCCGCTCTTCATCCACTTCCACCCGCAATTCGACCGGACCCTGGGCCAGGGGGATCGGCGGTGAAAAGGCGTCCCCCACCGGGGCGTCCGGCAGCGCCGACATCACGCGGATATGTTTGCCGTTCGTCTCGTCATGGCTGACATGCAGATAGTGGAACTTGTTGCCGCCATAATAGCAGACCAGGCCCGCCGCCTGCTGGTAATGCGATGGCTCGAAATCCATCACCGTAGAGGCACTGTAGCAATGGGACTGCTGCCGCCGCGCGACCAGGGACTGGGTGAACAGGCTGCCGATGCTCTCGCGGCCGTAAAGGCGCAGGTGACCGGGACGCGCGCCAAGGCTGAAGATGGTTTGCGGATGGGGCGTGCGCAGCCACTGGAAATCGATCGGCAGATCGGGCGCGTCAAAGTCTTCCCGTTCGGGCGCCGCCGCAAAGGGATGCGGCGCCAGCGCCGGCGCCGGCGTGGTGAGCTGCGGCAGGCCGGGCTCGCCATCGGTGTAGAGCCAGTCGTTTCGCCACTGCATTTTCTGGATCGCGGTTTCGCGTCCTAGGGTGCATCGCCCACGATTTTTCAGCGGCCGTCCGCAGAGATAGACCATGTAGGTGTCGCCGTCCTGCGTCTCCACCATGTCGGCATGGCCGGCGCGCTGCAGCGGCGCATCGGGGCGATCGCGGGCGGTGATAACCGTCGTATCGGGATGCAGCTCGTACGGCCCCAGCAGATGACGGGAACGCGCCATGGTGACCGCATGGCCCCAGCCGGTGCCTCCTTCGGCCGTGATCAGGTAATAGAAGCCGTTGCGCTTGTAGAGGTGCGGCGCTTCGGTAAGGCCGAGCGCCGTTCCCGGAAAGATGTTCACCCGTTCCCCGATCAGCGCCCTCCGTTTAGGGCAATATTCCTGCGCCACGATGCCGTTGAAGCGGTTATGGCCCGGCCGGTAGTCCCATAACTGGTTGACCAGCCATTTGCGCCCGTCCTCGTCATGAAACAGCGACGGATCGAAGCCGCTGCTGTTGAGATAGACCGGCTCGGACCAGTCGCCGTCCATGGTCCGGGACGTGACCATGTAATTGTGGAAATCGCGCAGGGATGCGCCGGCCGCGCCGCCGACCGACGTGCGGCCATAGCGTTTCACATCGGTATAGATCAGGTAAAATTGCTCGCCATCATGCGACAGGCATGGCGCCCAGATGCCGCAGGAATCCGGATCGCCGCGCATGTCGAGCTGGTCGGGCCGCCGCAGGGGACGGGTCAGAAGCCGCCAGTTCACCAGGTCCCGGGAATGATGAATCTGCACCCCCGGATACCATTCGAAGGTGGAAGTGGCGATGTAGTAATCGTCCCCCACCCGCAGGATCGAGGGATCGGGGTTGAAGCCCCGCAGGATCGGATTCTGGATGTCAGGCATGGCTCGGCTTGCGGATGATGGTCCAGGCGACAATGGCGGCCAGGATATCCAGCACCGCCAGCATGATGAAGACAGGGGTATAGCCGATCTGGTCCACCCTTTGTCCCAGCGCGAAGGTGAAAATCAGAATCCCCAGATTGGCGCAGGTCCCGGCCATGCCCGCCACGGTGCCCACCTCATGGCGCGGAAACAGATCCGTCGCCATGGTGATCATGGTGACCGAAAGGGTCTGGTGGGCGAAGCCCGCCAGGCTGATCAGCGCCACCGCGACAAGGGGATCCTTCACCACGCCCGTAAAGGCGACGCCGATCATCATGATGGCGCCGACCGTGAAGGCGCCGCGCCGGGCATCGATCAGATCCAGCCCGCGCTTTTGCAGGAACAGCACAATCGCGGGCCCGAAAAGACAGCCCAGATCGGCCGCCAGGAACGGCATCCAGGCATACAGCGCGATGGCTTTCAGATCGAAATGGCGCACCGTCGTCAGATAGAGCGGCACCCAGAAGGACAGCATGCCCCAGGTGGGATCGGTCAGGAACCGCGGAAGGGCTATGCCCCAGAAGTTGCGCCGCCTCAGGATGGACCAGATCGACGGTTTCTGGCCTTGCGCCTGCAGGAAACTTTCCTGGCCGGAGAGAATGTGGGTGCGCTCTTCTTCACACAGGCCCGGATGCTGGCGCACGGGTCGATAGAAAATCAGCCACAGCGCCACCCAAACCAGGCTTATCAGCCCGACGATCACGAAGGACGCCTGCCAGGAATAATTCAGGATGGCCCAGGCGACCAGGGGCGGCGCCAGCATCGAGCCAAGGGAGGGACCGATATTGTAAAGGCCGCCGGCAAGCCCGCGCTCCTTTGCCGGGAACCATTCGGACACGACCTTCAATCCACCGGGGGAGAAAGCGCCCTCGGCAAAGCCGAGCAGGCCGCGCAGCGCCGCAAGCATCTGCCAGCTTCCCGCCAAGCCATGCGCGGCGCAGATGATGGACCAGAGGAAGGCAAACAGGGCAAAGCCCGATTTCACCCCCAGCACATCGATCACATAGCCCACCAGCGGCTGGAGCATGATGCCGCCCTGAAAGGCAGAGGTGATCCAGCCATATTGCTGGGTGCTGATGTGCAGGCTCTGGATCACGGTGGGGGCGGCGATCGACAGGGTCTGGCGGGACAGGAAATTGACCAGCGCGCCCAGCATGATCAGCGCGATCGTCCACCAGCGCAGGCCCATAAAACGGCGCATCACGTCCCCTGTTTCACCCCGCGACCGGGATTTTCTCGATCTTAGCCGCTTTCTCGCCGGGTTGACGGAAGGCGATGAAATGGTAACGCTAACTTTATCCGCGCGCAAAGACAAAAGGACGGGCGCTGAAGGAAATCATGCTGCGCCGCGGGCGCCGCGCATGGGTGCGGGCGCACAATGTGTCAGGCGTATCTCGCACAGGTTTGCGTTGCGCCTTTGCGCCGCGTGACGGCGCCCTTTCCTGAACCGGCAAGCGAGAAAAAAATCCTCCAGGCACTAGGGGAAAACAGGGCTTTACCGACACCCCCCGGCGACTATTATCCCGGTCCAAATATTAGGACGGAAAGCATTCGCCATGAAATTCAGGACCTTTGCGCTCAGCACCGTTTCCCTGGCGGGTGCCGTTCTTGCCATTTCCGTCGCCGTGGCGATCTCCGCCACCAAGCCTGGGGCCCCGGGCAATGCGGCGGCGCAGAAAGGTTTTATCACCTCTCAGCTCAACCGGCTCTGGCCGGCCAAGGTGCAGACGAAGCAGCCGCAATTTCCGCCTACCCTGACGGCGGCGCAGGAAGCCAAGACTTTCCATATGGCGCCCGGATTTCAGGTTCAGCTCGTCGCCGCCGAGCCGCTGGTGGTCGATCCCATCCTTGCCGAGTTCGACGGCAACGGCCGGCTCTGGGTGGTCGAGATGCAGGGCTATGCCGTCGGCAAGGCCATGGTCAATGAGGAAACCCCGGTCGGCAATGTCGTCATCCTGGAAGACACCAATGGCGACGGCATCTATGACAAGCGCACCGTGTTCCAGGACAAGCTGGTGCTGCCGCGCGCCCTCAAGATTCTGGACAAGGGTTGCGCCCTGATCGGCGAGCCGCCGAACCTGGTCAAATCCTGCGACACCAATGGAGACCTTCGGGCCAACACCAAGGAAGTGATCAAGGACGGTTTCGGCCGGGTGGGCAATATCGAACATGCCGCCAATGGCCTTTACTGGAGCATGGACAACACCATCAATATCGCCGAACACAGTTACAATGCTGTGCCCAAGGCCGATGGCAAGTTCGAGATCGTGCCCAATCTGGTGCGCGGCCAGTGGGGCGTGACCCAGAATGACGCCGGTCTGGTGTTCCGCAATTTCAACACCGATCCGCTGTTCGCGGATTATGTGCCGTCCCAATATTATATCCGCAATTCCGACCTGACCCGCACCAGCGGCCTTTACGAGAATCTGGTGGATCAGGCCAAGTCGGCCGTCTGGCCGGTGCGTCCGACCCTGGGCGTCAATCGCGGCTATCGTCCGGAAGTGCCCAGGCCGGACGGGTCTGCCTATTACTATCAGGGCGTTTCCTCGCCCATGATCTATCGCGGCACGGCCCTGCCGAAGGAATTTTACGGCCAGGCCTTTGTGGTGGACAGCCCCACCAACCTGGTTCATCTGGTCAAGCTGAACGAGGCGCCGGACGGCAACCTGCATGGCGAGGATTACTGGTCCAAGGGCGAATTCATGGCCTCGACCGACGAGCGCTTCCGCCCCACCTGGCTGACGCCGGCTCCCGACGGCACCTTCCTGATCGTCGATATGTATCGCGGCGTTTCGCAGGATGAGCCGATCCAGAGCGACTATCTCAAGAATTACATCATGCAGCACAAGCTGTGGGACGGCATTCACAAGGGCCGCATCTGGCGCGTGATTCATACCGGCATGGAAAAGAAGCTGCCGCCCAAGCCGCGCATGATCGACGAAACGCCGGCCCAGCTTGTGGCCCATCTGTCCGATGCCAATGGCTGGTGGCGCGATGTCGCCCAGCAGCTTCTGGTCCAGCGCAACGACAAATCGGTGGTGCCCGCGCTGAAGGAACTGGTCGCGGGCGCGCCCGACTGGCGCACCCGGGTGCAGGCATTCTGGACCCTTTCCGGCATGGGCGCGCTCGACGCCGAGACCGTCGGCAAGGCGCTCGGTGATGCCCAGGCCGCCGTGCGGCTGGCGGGCGTGCGCGGCGCCGAAGCATTCCTGGCAAAGGGCGATGCCGCGATCACCGCCGCCGTTCTGAAGCTGGATGGAGACTCAAGCTGGCAGGTTCGCCGCCAGCTCGCCGCTTCGCTGGGCGCGATGCCGCGCGAGACGCGTGTCACTCCGGTGGTGGCGCTTCTGAAGAAATACGGCAGTGACGCCATGACCGTCGATGCCGGCATCAGCGGCCTCAAGGGGCTGGAAGCCGATGCCCTCGACCGCCTGCTGGCCGACGGCGCCACCCCCGATGCGGTCGAGATGCTGGCGGGCGCCGCCGCCAAGAGCCGCGACGCGGGGCAAGTCCAGAAGCTGCTGGCGGCCGCCACCGACAGCAGCAAGTCTGCCAGGCTGCGGCTCGCCATGCTGAATGGCGCTGCGACAGGGTTTGCGGGCATCGATGCGCGCCCGCCAGCCATCGTGTCGGGTGGCCGCGCCGGCGGCATGGAAGGCATCATCAGCCGCCCCAAGCCGGCGGTAAAGCCAATGGCCATTGCGGCCGAGCCCTTGCAACTGGTCTCGCTCGCCAGGGAAGAGGGCGATCTGGGTGCGGCCGCCAAGGTTGTGCTGGATGATCTTTCCTGGCCCGGCAAGCCGGTGCCGCCCGCGCCCAAGAACACCCGCACGCCGGAGGAAGAAGCTCTCTTCAAGGCGGGGCAGGGCGTCTATGCCACCAATTGCGCGGGCTGCCACCAGGACAATGGCCAGGGCGCGCCGCGTGTGGCGGCCGCGCTGGCGGGATCCAAGCTGGTCACCGGCCGTCCCGACATGTCGCTGCGCGTGCTTCTGAACGGCAAGGAAGGCCCGATCGGCGAGATGCCGCCCCTGGGCCAGTCGCTCAGCGACGATCAATTGGGGCAGGTGCTCACATTCATTCGCGGCTCCTGGGGCAATATGGCGGCGCCCATTCGCCCCGTTGTGGCCAAGGAATATCGCCAGCTTTACGCCTTCCGCAAAAAGCCCTGGACGGATCAGGAATTGCAGAAGCCGCCGCGCTGACGTGGCGCCGACGCTTTCGGTTCAGGGCCTGTCGCGCAGGTTCGGCGCCGTCACGGCCGTGGAGGGCGTGAGCTTCGAGGTCGCAGCGGGCGAGGTGCTGGGCCTTCTGGGACCCAATGGCGCGGGCAAGACCACGACCCTGGAATCGATTTTGGGTTTGGTCCGCCCTGATGCGGGGCACATCGCCATTTGCGGTATCGATGCGGCTTGCGATCCCGTCGCGGCGCGGCTGCGGACCGGCGCCGTGCTGCAGACCGCCGGCCTGCCCGACAAGATCACCCCGCGCGAGGCGCTGACGGTCTTCGCCGGCTTCTATCCGAATCCGCTGCCCGCCGACCTTTTGCTGCAGCGGTTCGGCCTCTCGGAAAAAGCGACAGCGGCATTCGAGACATTGTCTGGCGGCCAGAAGCAGCGACTGGCGCTGGCGCTGGCCTTCATGAGCCAGCCGGCCCTGTTGCTGCTGGATGAACCCACCACGGGTCTCGATCCGCTGGGCCGGCGCGAGGTGCAGGACCAGATTGCGGCCATCAGGAAGGATGGCCATGCCGTGCTGCTCGCCACCCATGACATGGCGGAAGCCGAGCGGCTGTGCGACCGCGTCGCCGTGATTGCCCAGGGGCGTATCCTGATGACCGGAGCGCCCGCCGCGCTGATCGCACAGGCCGGGGCGGCCAGTCTGGAAGAATTGATCCTGCAGCAGACGGCGGGTGCATGAGCAATCTGCTGGCGCTGACCGGGCTGGGCCTCAGGCTGAATTTCCGCAATCGCATGGCCATCCTCTATGGCTATCTCTTTCCGCTGATCTTTCTGGTCGCCTTCTGGGGGCTTTATCGCAACGATCCTGTGCCGCTGGCGCTGCATATCGGCCAGCTTCTCACGATCACCGTGCTGGGCGGGGCCTGTTTCGGCCTGCCAACCACCATCGTCAGTGAACGGGAACGGGGCGTGTGGCGGCGCTATCGCCTGCTTCCGGCATCGCCATCCCTGTTTGTCGGAAGCGTGCTGCTGGCGCGCCTGGTGCTGCTGGTTACCGCTGCCTTGCTGC
This sequence comes from uncultured Rhizobium sp., assembly GCA_964343955.1. GTDB lineage: Bacteria > Pseudomonadota > Alphaproteobacteria > Micropepsales > Micropepsaceae > Rhizomicrobium. The sequence goes on from CAYFKU010000012.1 coordinate 25,880, forward strand.
AACTGGCCCTGGGGTTTGCGCTGGGGCTGCCCTGGCCGGCGCATCCTGGGCAACTGGCGGTCGGCTTTCTTTTCACCGCCTTCGCCTTCATGGGCGTGGGCCTGACAATCGCCATGCTGGTGGACAATGTCCCCGCGGTGCAGGCGCTGGGACAATGTCTCTTCCTGCCCATGCTGATCCTGGGCGGTGTGGCGGTGCCGCTGCAGAGCCTTCCGGACTGGGCACAGCATATCTCGCTGTTCTTTCCGGGCCGCTATGCGGTGGATGTGCTGCAAAGCTGTTTCACCGGCGCGGGCCTGTCAGGCGCCGGCTTTGAGCTTGGCGCTCTTCTTGTTACCGGCATTGGCGGCGCGATTGCCGCCACGGGCATGTTTCGCTGGGACCGTGGCTTTGCGCCCAACAAGGCCTGGATGATCGTCGGTTTCGGCATGTGGCTCGTGGTGGGCGCTGTCGCCGAACAACAGGGCGAGGTCGCACAAAGCCGGTTGGCGGATACCCGATCCGTGGGCAATGCCGTGGATTACGCGCCTGGAAAGGCGTCTGCCGCGACGGACTGGCATGGCGTTGCGCCGGGCCAATTCGAAACAATCGCCTTCAGCCGCCTGCCGCCGGACAAGGGAATCATCTCGCCCATCTCCCGCAGCGACGAAACGCCGGATCCGGCGGTTCAACCCGCGCTCGATCACATTCGTGACGGATTGCTTGGCTGGGCGCCGGGCAATGTCGCCGATCCGGTCCAGCGAACCCGAAATCTTCTGGCCGTGGCGGCTGTGCCGGACATATTGCAGATGGAACAGGTCGAGCGCTTCGTGCCGCGCCTGGTATTTGCGCGGCTGCAGGCCGTGATTCCGCCGCGCGATCTGCCCCGCATTCTTTACTGGATCGCCATGCATCCGGACCAGGGCGACGACAGCGCGATCCGCCAGTTGGGCGTGCTCGGGCTGCCGCAGGTGCAGGGCCCCACCAAACCGGTGCGCGGCCGGATCATGATCTATGCCTTCAAGCTGCTGGGCAGGCTGACGGGAAAAATACCGCCGGTCTAGAAAGACGCGCTGATCCCGCCGCGCAGGATCGCGCCCGGCGCCGGAAATCCAACCACATTCTCGTAGCGGGCAGCGAACAGATTATCCACGCCCAGTTTCAGCGCCAGGTTGGGTGTCACTTTATACGAGGCAGCCAGATCGACCTGCTGGTGAGCCGGCAGTGTAACATCGTCGGTCGGCACGCTGTTGCTCACCATCCGCCCGACATGGTTGACGTTCAGGCTGACGTCCCAATCGGGCGTCGGCCGCCACAGGATGGTGCCGCCGGCCAGCCAGGCCGGCACATCGCGCAAGGCCGTGCCGGTCGATTGGTCGCGGGCATTGGTATGGGAAAGCCGCGGCGTGATGGTCAGCGTTTCCCAGGTCAGATCGACCGAGGTTTCCAGCCCGCGCATATGGACGGTGGAAAGATTGACCAGCCGGGGTACAGGTCCGGGCTGAAAATCGATCAGGTTGCGGTAGTTGGCGGCATAGGCTGCCAGTTTCCAGTGGCCCAGTCCCCACAGGGCTTGGGTAAACCCGGCTTCGATATTCTCCGCTTCTTCCGGCTTGAGCCTGGGGTCGCCGACAATCGGATTGCCCAGGGCATAGAAGCTGGGCAGCTTGAATGCCTTGCCCCAGGAAAGCTGGAGCTGGGTGCCCCAATCGGGCAGCCGGTAATCGGCGCGCGCCTGCGGGCTGACATGGCCGCCATCGACTCCGTCGTAACGAAGGCTGCCCGAAAGTTGGAATTGCGGCGTGGCTTGAAAACGCGCTTCGCCGAATCCAGCCCAGATGGCGCGATTGAGTCCAAAAAAGGTCGGAATCCTCTTGGGTCCGAATTGCAGATAACCCGTGTCGGTGCCGTGCTCGGCCTGCATGTCCATGCCGATGGCCGCCTCCAGTCCTTCGATAGGCGTCAGACGGTTGGTGAATGTGATCTGCTGGCGGGTGAAGCGGGCCTTGTCGCCATTGGCGGGAATGCCGGTGGGGGTGAAGGCGCTGGGGGCGACGCCGGGCGATGTGACATCGGCGCCGCGCTGATAGAAGCCGTAGTCCAGCGCTGCCTGCCACCATTGTGTCATGCCGCGGCGGGCATGGGCGCCCGCCATGCTTTCGGTGATATCGCGGCGATCCAGGCTGCGCAGCACCGAAAGGCGCGGGCCGCCGCTGGAATCGGGGAAAGACGTAGCGATGCTGTTATTGTAGCGGCCGGTCAGGTTGATCGCCGTACCGGACAGATCGGGCAGGTCCAGCGCGGCGTCGAGACTGGTTCCCGTCAGGTTGCTGCCCTCCACCGGCATGCCGCTATCGGTATAGGAAAGGCCCAGATTTGCCGTGGCGCCCCCGACGGGGCCGGAGACATGGCCGGCGGCGCGGACATAGCCGAAGCTGCCGCCTTCGACGCCCAACCCGGCCTGGGGTGTGCTGCTGCCACGGCGGCTGATGATGTTGATCACCCCGCCCAGCGCATCCGAGCCATAGACCGCCGAGGCGGGACCGCGCACCAGTTCGATACGTTCGATGTCATTCAGGTCCAGGGTCGAAAAGTCGTAAGAGCCGCCGCGGGTGTTGGTGGGATCGTTGGCCTTGACCCCATCCAGCAGGACCAGGGTGAAATTGGGCTGGGTGCCGCGGGTAAAGACAGACGCCACGCTGCCGCGGCCGCCCGCTTGCTGCACGAACAGGCCGGGCATGTCGCGCAGCAGGTCCACCAGGCTTGCCGGGTTGCGGGCCGCGATTCCGCCCGCGTCCAGTACCGAGACATTGGCGCGGCTCTCGTCATCGCCCAGCCGCGTGGCCGTCACGACAATATGTTCGCCGGTCTGTGCAAGCGCGGCGCCGGATAGAAGAAGCCCGCAAAGCAGCGCGGGAGCTGACGGAAGTTTCATGCATGACCGCTGTGGAAGCGGCCGGAAGCTAGCGGCGCGTTCACGTCCAGGCAAATGGCATCATTGTGGCAGCGCAAACACATAGACCATGTTGCCACCGGCCGGCTGGTCGATATCGGGGCGGATGGTCACCGGACCATTGTTGAAACCGCCGCCCGCGGCGACGGCGACATACTGCCGCCCCGCAACGCTGAAGGTCACAGGCGCGCCGAACACCTGCGATCCCAGCCGTGTCTGCCACAGAACCTTGCCATCGCTCTGGTCCAGCGCGCGCAGATAACGGTCCATGCCGCCATTGAACAGAAGGCCGCTCGCGGTCGCCAGGACCGGCGAATAATTCGAGGCCGGCGTTTCCCAGCTCCAGACCGTGTGGCCCGTCTCCACCGAAATGGCGTCGATGCGGCCCAGGTTTTTCTTTCCGTCCGCCAGAACCTGCGGCCCGATGGTGTTGTAGAGGTCCGACGGCTTGCTGGGGATATTGTCGGCGCGGACCCGGGTGTCCACGCACAAATTCTGGATCTGCACGAAAAGCGTATTGGTCTGGGGGCTATAGGCGCTGAAGGGCCAGTCGCGTCCACCCGCATTGGTCGGGCAGCGGTGATAGAGTTTGTGGATGTCGCGCATCAACTGGTCTTCGTTGATCGTCACCCGTCCGCGTGCATCGATGCCTGTCACGATATTCTGAACCGCCGTGCCCTTGGCCCAGAGGAAATCGCCGCTGGCGGCGTCGAGGCTCCACATGATCGACGTTTTGCAGGGTACCCCCGTCAGCGTGCGGCGGCTCTTGCCGGAAATGCCACGGCCCACCGCCATCATCCCGTCCGCTCTGGGATCGGGATTGACCGCCGTGGTGATGGGCAGCATTTCGAAGGTGCATTCCTGGTCCCAGTTATCCTGTGGCAGGACCTGGCGTTTCCAGACGATCTTGCCGGTTCTGGGTTCCACGGCGAAACGGGTGTTGGTGCCCGCCAGGGTCGCCACGCCCTTTACCCCGCGCTGCGCATCCGATCCCGGTCCCACGCCGCTGGAGCCATAGAAGATCAGGTTCAACTGGGGATCATAGGTGATGGGACCCCAGACGCCGGTCATCCAGCGCTGCTCATAGGGCATGCCGCCCCATGTCTCGTCGCCCGGTTCGCCCTTTCTCGGCACCACATAATTGCGCCAGAGTTCCTTGCCGGTCTGGGCGTCATGGGCGCTGACATAACAGGTATGGGGCGCCTGCTGGCAGCTTGCGCCGGCGATCACCACGCCATCGACCACGATCGGGCCCGATGTATTCTGCACCAGCAGGTCGCCGCCACGGTCCACTTCCCACAATTCCTTGCCGCTTCTGGCGTCCAGCGCGACCAGGAAATTGTCGCGGGTCATGGTGAAGACCTTGTCCTGGTAGAGAAAGATGCTCCGCTTGCGCTGGCCCCAGAAATTTCCCTTGAAAGCCGCCACGGGCGGCAGGGTGCGGCGGTATTCCCACAACAGCTCACCGCTGGCCGCATCGATCGCCTGGATCACGTCATCGGGATTGCCCAGGAACATCACGCCGTCATGGACGATCGGCGTCGCCTCATTGACGCCCGGCGCCATGGTGCGGGCCCAGACCAGTTGCAGGCCCTTCACATTGCCCTTGTCGATCTGCTTCAGGGTGGAAAAGCCATAGCCTTCATAGTTGCCCCGCATCATCAGCCAGTCGGCCGGATTGGGCTGGCGCAGCATTTGGTCGGTCACCGGCGCATAGGCGGTGAGCGGGTGCGGGGCGATGGTGTTGCCCTTCAGGGGCGCCGGGGCTTGCGCGGCCGCGGCGGGCGCAAGCGCCAGCAAAAAGGCCGCAACTAGTTTCTGGGCCAAACCCACCCGCGCCATGTCATCCCCCGCTTTTGGCGGATGATGCCGGTTTTTTTTGTCTCTATCTACTGGGCCGTCTTATTGGGGAAGGGCGAAGACATAGACCATATTGCCGCCCGAGACCTGGTCGATATCGGGCCGGATGCGCAAGGGTCCGGCATTGTAGCCGCCACCCGCCACGATGGCGATGTACTGGCGCCCGCCCGTGCTGAAGGTGACGGGCGTGCCTTCCACCTGGCTGCCCAGCCGCGTCTGCCAGAGCACCTTGCCGCTTTCCTGGTCCAGGGCGCGGAAATTGCGCGCCATGTCGCCGTTGAAGATGACGCCGCCGGCGGTCGCCAGGATCGAGGAATAGTTGGATGCCGGTGTCTCCCAACTTCTCAGGGTTGGGCCCGTCACCACCGAGATGGCGTCGATGCGGCCGATATTGCTTTTGCCGTCGGTCAGAACCATCGGGCCGATGGTGTTGTACTGATCGGCGGGTTTGCTGGGAATATTGTCCGCCCGCACCCGATAGTCGGCGCACATGTTCTGGAGCATCACATACATGACATTGTGCTGCGGGCTATAGGCGGTAAAGGGCCAGTCGCGTCCGCCCGCGTGGGGCGGGCAATGGTGATAGGTCTTCTTCAGGTCGCGCAGGAGCTGGCTTTCATCGACCGTCACCTTGCCGCGATTGTCGATGCCCTTGACCAGATTCTGATAGATGGTGCTCTTGGCCCAGAGGAAGTCGCCCTTGGCGGCGTCGAAGCTCCACATCACGCCCAGCTTGCAGGGCACGCCGGTCAGGGTACGCCGGCTTTTGCCGGAAACGCCCCGGCCCACCGCCATCATGCCGTCGGTTTTGGCGTCGGGATTGACGGCCGTGGTGATGGGCAGCATCTCGAAGGTGCATTCCAGGTCCCAATTGTCCGAGGGCAGCACCTGGTGTTTCCAGACGATCTTGCCGGTCCTGGGTTCGACCGCGAAGCGGGTATTGGTCCCCGCCATGGTGGCGCCGATCATGCCACGCTGCGCTTCCGAGGCCGGCCCGACGCCGCTGGAGCCATAGTACACAAGGTTCAGTTGTGGATCATAGGTGATCGGGCCCCAGACGCCGGTCATCCAGCGCTGTTCGAAGGGCACTCCCGCCCAGGTTTCATCGCCGGGCTCGCCCTTCTTCGGCACCACATAATTGCGCCAGAGTTCCTTACCGGTCTCCGCGTCATGGCCCGTGACATAGCAGGTCAGCGGCGCATCCTGGCAGTTGCTGCCCGCGATCACGACCCCGTTCACCACAATGGGGCCCGTGGTGTTGGTGATATAAAGATCGCCGCCACGGTCCGTCTGCCACACTTCCTTGCCGGTCCGGGCATCCAGCGCCAGGACGAAATTGTCCTTGGTGACCAGATAAATCCGGTCCTTGTAGAGGAAGATGCTGCGCTTGCGCTGGCCCCAGTAATGGCTGAGGAATTTTTCCTGTGGCGGCAGCGTGCGGCGATATTGCCAGAGCAGCTCGCCGCTGGCGGCGTCGATCGCCTGCACCACATCGTCGGGATTGGGCAGGAACATCACGCCGTCATGGATCAGGGGGGCGCCTTCATTGACGCCCGCTTCCATGGTGCGGGCCCAGACCAGTTGCAGGCCTTTCACATTGGTCTTGTCGATCTGCTTGAGGGGCGAAAAGCCGTAGCCCTCATAATTGCCGCGCACCATGATCCAGTCATTGGGGCTGGGATTGCGCAGCATCTCATCCGTGACAGCGGCATAAGATGTCAGCGGGTGGGGCGCCACGGTCGTGCCGCGAGCCGCGGGCCCTTGCGCGTCCGCCGCGCAGACCGTCACCAGCAACAGCGCGCCGGCCAGCTTCAGCCCCGCCAGTTTCAGATATGACATGGCTCTCCCCGCCCCATTTTTCGCAATTTAATATGCGCGATGATGACGTTTTTTGGGCGTGCTGGCCATGCGGCCCGATTGCCGCTATCACCCCCCCCCGCGATGAGCGACCGCCAGGCCCTGCAAGCCCTGTTTGACCAGGCAATTCACTTGCACCAGCAAGGCGATCTGCCGGGCGCCGAACGGCTTTACCAGCAGGCGCTGCTGCTGGAGCCCAAAAGCTTTGCCCCCCGCCACATGCTGGGTGTCATGCGTTTCCAGCAGGGACGCCTGGGCGAGGCTGCCTCTCTCATCGAAAGCGCCCTGGCGCTCAATCCGCAGGTTGCGGCTGCCTGGACCCACCTGGGAAATGTGCAGAATGCGGCCGGACGCCTGGACGAGGCGGCAAACGCCTATGGCCGCGCCCTGGCGCTTCAGCCGGAGGATGCCGCGCTCATGGGCGCGCTGGTGACCGTCCTGTGGAACGGCGGCCGCCATGACGAGGCGCTTGCGGCCATGGACCGGCTGGTGGCCTTGCGTCCTGACGATATCGAAATTCGGCACCATCGCGCCAATCTGCGGCGCGAGCGCAAACAGCTCGACAGCGCGCTGTCAGACTATGCGTTTGTGCTGAAGGCGCGGCCCGACCTGGCCGAGACCTGGAGCAACCGGGGGGCGGTTCTGTCCGAGATGGGCCGCAACACCGAAGCGCTGGAGAGCCTGGATCGCGCCCTGACGTTGCAGCCCGACATGCCGGCGGCTCTCAGCAATCGCGGCTTTGCCTTGCGGGAGCTGGGGCGGTTCGAAGAATCGCTCGCCGATCTCGACCGCGCCATTGCGCTGGCCCCGGACCATGCCCCCGGCCACGCCAATCGCGGCAAGGTGCTGAGCGAAATGATGCGGCTTGGGGAAAGTTTCGCCTCCTTCGTCCGGGCCGGTGAGATCGCCTATGGCCATCCGGCGCCGCCGGGCCCTGCCCACAAGCAGCGCCATGATGACGAACAGCGGGCATGGCTGGCGGCGCAGGGCATGCGCGGTGACGGACCGCTCGCCATAGTCGGCGGCGGGCGGATTGCCGGACGCGCCGTCAATCCCGCCAATGCAGCCGCGGTTACAGAAACCTGGGCCCGGAGCGAGCCGAAGATCGTGGTCATCGACAATCTGCTCAGCCCGGAGGCGCTGGACGCTTTGCGGCGCTATTGCCTGGGCTCCGGCCTGTGGCGCACGCCTTACCCCCAGGGTTATCTCGGCGCCTTTCCTGAATCCGGCTTTGCCGCGCCGCTGCTGGCCCAGGTGGCCGAAGAACTGGCCGAGACATTCGGCGATATCTTCGCCGCCCATCCGCTGCGGTACCATTGGACCTTCAAATATGACAGCGATATGGACGGGATCGGCATTCATGCCGACGAGGCGGCGGTCAATGTCAATTTCTGGATCAAGCCCGATGCCGCCAATCTCGATCCAGCCAGCGGCGGACTGGTGATCTGGGACAGGGCGGCGCCCCTGGAATGGGACTTCGCCAAATATAACGCCGATGAAAGCGCGGCCTATGATTTCCTGGCCAAAAGCGGGGCGCAGCCGGTGACCGTGCCCTACCGTTCGAACCGCGCGGTGATTTTCGATTCCAATCTTTACCACCGGACAGACAGCATCCGCTTCGCGCCCGGCTATGAGAACCGGCGCATCAATATCACCATGCTTTAAGGTCGGCGGGGCTGATGGCCGCAAGGCCGTGGCGGGTCTTCCGGGCCGTCCTTTGCCGTGGCAGGATTCGGTATCCGCAAGGGGGAACCGGATGCTGAAACACCCTGTCTGTCTGCTTGGCTTTCTGCTGTCGCTGTCGCTGACCGCCGCGGCGGATACGTCTTCCCGCGTTGCCGACAATGGCAGCGCCGCCCGTCAATGGTGGAAAGATCTGAGCATCCTGGCCGATGACAAGATGGAAGGCCGGCTGACCGGTACGCAAGGTTATGACCGGGCTAGCGCCTATGTCATTTCGCGCCTGAAGGCCGAAGGCCTCAAGCCGGCCGGAAACGATGGCTATCTTCAGCAGGTCGATCTCGAACAGCAGGTGGTGGACCAGGATGCCAGCAGGGCCGCGCTTGTGGGGCCGGGCGGGGCCAGACCGCTCAAGGTCGGCGATATCCTGTTGATCACCGCCGCCGGCGGCCGCCGTCCGGCCCATATCGATGCGCCTCTGGTCTTTATCGGCTATGGCCTGCATCTGCCTGAGAAGGGCTATGATGATTTCGAAGGCGTGGATCTCAAGGGCAAGATTGCCGTCGTCCTCAGCGGCGGCCCGGCCGATATTTCCGGCGCCCTCAAATCCAATGCCCGCTTTGTCCGCAACCGGGATCTTGCGCGACGGGGCGCGGTGGGGGTGATCGGTCTAACCACGCCAGGCCAGGTCGAGATTTTGTGGGAACGCCAGAAGCTTCTGGCGCGGGGCCCGGGCATGTACCTGGCCGACGGCGCTCTGCGCGATGCCGAAAAGCCGTTCTTCACCGCTGTGTTCGACCCGGCCCAGTCCGCGCTGCTGTTCCAGGCCAGCGGTCATGATTATGCCGAACTGATTTCGCTGTCGGACAATTCGCGTCCGGTGCCGCGCTTCGACCTGAATCTGCGCCTCACCGCCGATACGGTCGCCAGCCATAGCCCGGTGCGGTCGCCCAACATCATTGCCAGGCTTGAAGGCAGCGATCCCAGGCTCAAGGGCGAATATGTCGGCGTCTCGGCGCATCTGGACCATCTGGGTGTCGGCCCCGAAATCGGGGGCGATCGCATCTATAATGGCGCGATGGACGATGCTTCTGGCGTGGCCACGGTGCTGGATATCGCCCATCGCCTCAAGAATGGGCCGCGGCCCCGGCGCTCGTTCCTCTTCATGTTCTTCACTGCCGAGGAAAAGGGCTTGCTGGGCTCCAGCTATTTCGCGCGCCGTCCTACGGTTCCAAAATCCAGCATTGTCGCCGATCTGAATTTCGATATGCCGCTGCCGCTCTGGCCCCTGAAAACCATCTATGCGCCCGGCGCCGAGGAAAGCACGCTAGGCGCCGATGCGGCGGCCATCGCCGCAGCCCAGGGCCTGGTCATGATCTCCGATCCCTTGCCCGAGCGGAATGTTTTCATCCGCACGGATCAATATAGTTTTGTGCGCGAAGGCGTGCCCGCGCTGGTGTTCAAGTTCGGCTTCGCCAGGGACACGGCGGAATTCCAGACCGAAAGGGACTGGCGCGCCCATCGCTACCATGCGCCGTCCGACGATCTGGGCCAGCCGATCCTCAGAGACGAGGCCATCAAACTTAACGCCTTCGTTGCGGCCCTCGCAAAACGGGTTGCCGATGCGGATGCCCGTCCGGCCTGGCTTCCGGGCAGCATTTTCGCCCGCCCTGCCACGGAGGCTGCCGAGCCAAGGTGATGGTGCGGCGCGCCGGCCATGTTGCGGTGCGATGAGCAACGTTATCAATACCCGAAAGATATTGGTCTCGGGCGGGCTGCGGCCCCAAAATTTGCTCGCCGGGATGGCTCTTGGGTGACCGGCTGCTTGGGGGAGCAATGTCGGACATTCCGGTCAACCGGCAATTCTGGAATCGCCTGATTGGGGAAGTGCACCGGCTTCGACGAGCCCATGCTGATGGCGCTGACCTGGAACAAGGGGCGCATCTTTCATACCACTTTGGGCCATGATGTCCTGGCGCTGTCCTGTGTGGGGTTTGCGGTCACGCTGCGGCGGGGCGCCGAATGGGCGGCGACCGGCAAGGTCACCCAGAAGGCGCCAAGGAATTTTCCGACCGCCGACACGGTGAGCTATCGGGCCGATCTGGCAGCGATGGACCCCATGGTGGCCGATGGCGTGTTGACCACTTTGCCGCCGGCCAAATAGCATTCTCCCAAAAGAGGGGGAGCTTATGAAAATTCCTGCGGCCGCCGGATTTCTTGCGGCGCTCTTGCTGCCCGCCTATGCGCAGACGCCGGCGGGTGTCCCGCACACGGCAACCGAAAAGCCGGCCTCCTGTGCGCCGTCGATGGGCTTGTCTTTCGTCTGCGGGCTCGACCAGCCGGAAGACCTGATCCAGATCCCGGGCAGCAAACTCCTCGTCGCCAGCGAGATGGGCGAAGGCGGCGGCATCGCGCTGGTGGATACCCAGGCCAAAAAGGCGCGCAAATTCTTTTCCGGTGCTTCAAAGCCCGATCCGGCGATGTATCCCGGATGCGAACAGCCCGCGAAATTCAACAGCCATGGCATTGCGCTGCGGCGGGCGGCGGCGGCGAACACCTACCGGCTCTATGCCGTCACGCATGCGCCATTCGAAAGCATTCAGGTTTTCGCGGTGGACGCGCGCGGCGCCCAGCCCGCCATTGCCTGGACCGGTTGTGTCAAGCTGCCGTCCGACTTCCGCACCAATTCGGTGACCGCCACGCGCGACGGCGCAATCCTGGCCAATGTGCAGATGCATGGCACGCATACCGACTTCATCAGCGGCAATATCACCGGGGGCGTGTGGCGCTGGAATCCCAAGGACAAGAAGCTGGCGCTGCTCCCGGGCACCGAGCTGGCGGGCAACAACGGCATCGAGCTGTCGCAAGACGAAAAGGAGCTTTATATCGCCGTCTCCGGCACCCAGACGGTGGCGATCTACAATCTCGCCGACACCGCCAAACCGGCGCGTAGCATCAGGACGCCCTGGTACAATCTGGACAACATCCACTGGAGCGGAAACCGCTTGATCGCGGCGGGCATGATGTTCGACGAACCCGCCTGCGGCGGCACCCGCAAGCAGATCCAGGACGCGCATGGCAATATGGGCTGTCATCGCGGCTGGGTGGCCTCGCAACTCGATCCCAAAGCCATGACCTGGAAGATACTCGCCTATGGCGAGCCCAATCCCGATTTCGGCGGCATCGCCACGGCGCTGGTGGTGGATGATACGCTCTGGATCAGTTCGTTCCAGATGGACCGCGCTGCCTACCGGCTTCTGCCGGGCCCAAGGTAAGGAGCCTGACATGGAAAATCGCCGCCGCTTTGTCACCGCCCTTGGCGTAGCCGCCGCCGCGCCGCTCACGCCGGGAGCGCAGGCCGCACCGGCCCGCAAGACCGCCCTGAAACCGGTCAAGGCCCGTATCGGCCATGAGATGCAGGGGATTTTGACCGACAAGGCTGCGGCCTATCTCGCCCGCTTCGGCGTGGATGGTGTCGGCTGCGCCGCGCAGCAGGCCGATCCCGCCCGCGTTTATGCCACTGTGGATGAATTGAAACGGGCCCGGGAATTGTGCGAGCGCCACAAGCTGACCATGGACATCGCCGAATGCGCCCTGCCGACCCAGAATGTGGACAGCCAGGAACATCCCGCCATCAACCTGGGCGAAAATCCGCAGCGCGATCGCGACATCGAGGGCTTTCAGATCCATATACGCAATGTCGCGGCGGCTGGAATTCCCTGCATCAAATATGCCCTGAATCTGCTCGGCGCCATGCGCACGGGCACCGTGCAGGGGCGGGGCGACGCTTTATATACGGCCTGGAAGCTGGCCGATGCGCCCAAGGACCTGCCGCTTACCAAGGCGGGGGTGGTGCCGGGCGACGTATTTTGGGAACGCATCACATATTTCCTGGAGCGCGTGGTGCCTGTGGCCAATGAATACAAAGTCAAGCTGGCGCTGCATCCGCACGATCCCGGCGTGCCCCCATCGGGTTATCGCGGCATCCAGCGGGTGCTGGGCACCGTGGAAGGCGTCAAGCGCTTTGTGCAGATTCACGAAAGCCCCTATCACGGCCTGAATTTCTGTCAGGGCACCATGTCGGAGATGTTGCAGAATCCGGGCAAGGAAATCTTCGATGTCATCCGCTATTTCGGCAGCCGCGGAAAAATCTTCAACGTCCATTTCCGCAATATCCGCGGCAAGCGCGATGATTTCGTCGAGACATTCCCCGACGAGGGCGATGTCGATTTTGTCATGGCGATCAAACTCTATCGCGAAGTCGGCTATGATGGGCTCCTGATGCCCGATCATGCGCCGCGCTTCAAGGATGACCCCAACGGCCCCAACGAAAGCTATGCTTTCGATTTCGGCTATATCCGTGCCTTGCTGCAGGCGGAAGCGCACATTACCTGACGGCTCCCATCCTGGCCGCTAGCAGAAGCGCCTGGGTCATGGCTTCCGCATTGGCCTTCCCCTGGCCGACAATATCGAACGCCGTGCCATGCGCCGGCGTTGTGATCGGCGCCGGCATGCCGCCCTGGACCGTCACGCCCCGCTCAAACCCCATCAGCTTCACCGCCACCTGACCCTGGTCGTGATACATGGTGACGATGCTGTCCAGCACGCCGTCGCGCGCCTTCAGGAAAATAGTGTCGGCGGGATAAGGCCCCTGGATCGGCAGGCCTTCGGCGTTCAGCGCGGCGACGGCGGGCGCGATGATGTCGATCTCCTCGCGGCCGCAGGTTCCGCCTTCCCCGCCATGCGGATTGAGTGCCGCCACCGCGACGCGCGGCGCGGTGAAGCCCGCGCGCTGCAGGGTGCGCCAGGTCAGGCGCGCCGCCGCCTGGATGCGCTCGCGCGTGACATATTTGGGGATGTCCGCCAGCGGGATATGGCTGGAGATGCGCGATGTCCAGAGCGTGCCAAGCGTGTTGAACTCGCAGAAATAATCGGTCACTCCGAAATAGTCGGCGAAGAAATGCAGTTCATCCTCGAAATGCATGCCGCCCTTTTTCATCGCCAGCTTGTTCAGCGGCGCAAAACAGATTGCATCGATGTCGCCGCGCTGGACTGCATCCAGGCATTGGGTCAGCGCCGCACGCGCGCCGGCGCCGGCCGCCGCTGTCACCTGGCCGGGCCTGATCTGGTCCCTGCTCACACTGTTCAGTTCCAGGAAAAGAGGCGCGCCATCGCCGCTGCGCGCCTCTTTCCAGTTGCGAATGAGGGTGACCTGCGGGGAAACCCCCGCCACGCGCCTGGCCTCTTCCCAAACCCAGGCATCGCCCACCACCACGATCTGCGCGGCCGCCAGCGCCTCGGAACGGGCGAGCAATTTGGCAACCAGTTCAGGACCGATGCCCGAGGCATCGCCGAAGGTGACGGCAACGACAGGTTTGTTCATGGTCTGGCCGGAAGAGATGCGAGATAGGCGGTGAGGTTCACCAGGTCGGCCGGCTTCAGCCTGGCCACGACCGGCTGCATCGGCGCCGCCATTTCGCCGTTCCGGCTGCCGGTGTGGAAGTCATAAAGCTGGCGTGCCAGATAGCTGGGCGAGCGGCCCGCAATGCCGGGCGCCGTGTCGCCATTGCCGGTCAACCGGTCGCCATGACAGGTGGCGCAGCCGCGTGCCTTTGCCAGCCGCTTGCCCTTTGTCACCGCACCGCGGGGCACATAGGCAAGGAATCCGGCATGGGGATCGCGCAACTGTTCGCGATCGACATCCGCCGGGGTTTCGATCACGCGAAGGCCGATCTTTTCGCGCGGTTTGCCCGCGTCGGGCAGCCACATGCCTTCCTGGCTGCGCAGGGCGGGAACGGTATCGGTCTCCACCACCTTGATCGGCACGGTATGGGGCAGGGATGCGTAATAGGCCGCGGCCTGGCGCATCTCGGCGTCGGTCATGGCCCTGGCAAAATCGACCATCTGCTGTGCGTTGTGCTTCCGGGACTCGCTGCTTTTGCGCGTTCCCGCCTTCATGTCCCGCAACTGCCGCTCCAGATAGCCCGCATCCAGCCCGGCGATGCCCGCATTCTGCGGCCGGCCCTTGCCGTTGGGATAGTGACAGGCGGCGCAGGCTGTGATGCCGCGCGCCGGATCGCCGGCCGCGACCAGCGGCGGCATGGGGGGGTGATCGCTGGGATACCAGTCAGCCGGGGCTTTGCGGCCCGCGCCGCTGATCTGGCTGCGTGTGAAAGCCCCCGAACCGCCGGGCAGGGTGAAGCTGGTGCCGTCATCTTGCGGCGCGGTCGCTTCATTCTGCGGCGTCGGCACCGCATAGGCCCAGTCAGGATACAAAGCATCCGCCTGCGCTGCCGCAGGCAGGCCCAGAAACAGCGTCAGGATCAGCTTTTTCATGACGATTCTTCCCCGCGCGCAGGCTAGCATGTCCGCCGCACGGCACGACAGGGGCCGGGGAGGGATCGATGAAGACGCTGCTGCTTGCCACCGCCATGCTGCTGTACCCCGCGATATGCGGGGCCGCATCGATGGCGCAGCCCGCCTCGCCGGTCCGCGTCACGGTCGATCTGGACAAGCCGGTCGGGCCCTACAAACCCATCTATGCCTGGTTCGGCTATGACGAGGCGAATTACACCACGGGTCGTGACGGCAAGAAGCTGCTGCGCGAATTGCACGATCTTTCCCCCGTGCCGGTCTATATCCGGGCGCATCATCTGCTGACCTCCGGCGACGGCAAGCCGGAGCTGAAATGGTCCTCGACCAACGTCTATCGCGAGGATGAAAGCGGCAAGCCGATCTATGACTTCACCATCCTCGACGGCATCTTTGACGAATATAAAGCGGCCGGCGTGATCCCGATGGTGGAACTGGGCTTCATGCCCCGGGATCTCACCAGCGGCACAAACGAATATCAGGTTCACTATCCCGGGCGTACCACCGCGGGCAGCGTGCAGGCGCCGCCCAGGGATTATGCCAAATGGCAGGAACTGGCGCGGGTGGTGACCGCCCATCTGGTGCAGCGCTATGGCGCCGATACGGTGCGCGGCTGGTATTTCGAAGTCTGGAACGAGCCGGACATCGATTACTGGCACGGCACACCGGAACAATATTGGGAATTGTACGACCGCGCGGTGGCCGGGGTGCGCGCGGCGTTGCCGGATGCCAGGGTGGGCGGGCCGGCCACCACCGGCCCGGGCTCCGAAAAGGCCGCCGCCTTTCTGGATGGCTTCCTCACCCATGTAATCACGGCAAAGGTACCGCTGGATTTCATTTCCTTTCACGCCAAGGGGCGGCCCACCATCCAGAACCAGGAAGTGGTGATGGGCCTGGCCAAGGAAATGAAGGACGCCGATACCGGCTTCGCCATCGTCGCCCGGCACGGCACGAACCATATTCCCATCATCCTCAGCGAGGCGGATCCGGAAGGATGCGCGGCCTGTTCCATGAAGGTGAATCCGGCCAATGCCTATCGCAACGGCACGCTGTATCCGTCCTACACGGCCGTGGCTTACAAGGGCCTGTTCGAGCTGGCCGACCGGCACAAGGTCAACCTGATCTCGATGCTGAGCTGGTCTTTTGAATTCGAGGGCCGGGAGTACTTCGAAGGCTTTCGCTCCCTCTCCACCAACGGCATCGACAAGCCGGTTCTGAATTTCTTTCGCATGGCGGCGAAGATGAAGGGCGCCCGCGTCGCCACAGCCAGCACCGGCCAGGTGGCGCTGGACGACATCATGGCGGGCGGCGTGCAGGGTGCGGCCAATGTCGATGCCTTCGCCACGCGGGACGGCCACCAGGCCGCTGTGATGCTGTGGAACTATCATGACGCGGAAAAGCCTGGCGATGCGAAATCCGTTTCGGTCGCGCTGCGCGGTTTGCCCCAAGGCGTATCAAGCGCCCGCCTGGCGCATTACCGGATCGATGACAGTCATTCCAATGCCTATACCGTGTGGAAGGCGATGGGGTCGCCGCAGAATCCCAGCGCGGCGCAGATATCGGAATTGAAAAGCAGGGATGGCTTGCAGGAGCTGGAACCCGCGCGCCCTGTGAAGGTTCGCAAGGGTGCGGCGATCGTCCGCACTGTCATGCCGCACCATGCGATTTCCCTGCTGGTGCTGGACTGGTGATCAGTCCGGGATCGTCACCCAGCCGCGCGTCTTGTTGCTGGCCAGTTCCGCTTCCAGAATCCTGAGCTGACGCAACCCGTCTGCCATCTGCGGATATTCGGGCGCCATGCCCGGATCGGCGATGGAGGCATAGAAGCGGCGGAAGAGCTGCTTGAAGGTGTCGGGATATCCTTCGCCATGTCCGCCCGGATAGTCCGCAAAGGCGCGCGCCTGTTCGGTCAGCAGGGGCGGATCTTTCAGCAATGTCTGGTTGAGCGCGTCGCGATGGCCCAGCCACAATTCGTCAGGACATTCCTGCCGCCAGGTGGCGCCGCCTTTGGTGCCGTAGATCTCGATCACCAACCCGTTCTTGCGCCCCGATGATACCTGGCTGGCGGTCATCGCGCCCCGCGCCTGTCTGGCGCCTTTTGGGCCCATGCGGAACAGCGTGGCGCCGAAATCCTCGGTCACCACGGGGGTGTCGATCGTGGCGCCGCTAGCGAGACCGGAAAAGGTCTCGCCGCCGCCTTCCGGACGCTTGCGGACCGGCCAGAATGTGGCCCAGTCGCTGCACAGCTCGGTGACCTTCAGGCCGGTGACATGTTCGGCCATGTCGAAGAAATGCGATCCGATATCGGCCATCACCCGCGATGCGCCGCTGACCGCAGGATCGATGCGCCAGTTCCAGTCGGTCTGGTATAGCAGCCAGTCCTGGGAATAAGTGCCCTGGACCACCAATATGTCACCGAAGGCGCCGGCTTCGCGCATGCTGCGCATCTGCTGCACCATGGGATAGTAGCGCAGATTGTGGTTCAGGCCGCCGCGCCGCTCCTTGGCGGCGGCAAGCGCCACCAGTTCCTCGGCCTCGGCCACCGTCATGGCGAGCGGCTTTTCGCACAGGACATGCTTGCCCGCCTCGAAGGCGGCGCGGGCGATCGGGAAATGCGAGACATTGGGGGTGGTGATATGCACCGCGTCGATCGACGGGTCCGCGATCACGTCCCGCCAGTCGCCCGTGGCATTGAGCACATTATAGCCGGCCGCCGCCGCGCGCGCCTTTTCCAGCGACGTGCCGGCTATCTCAACCACGTCCACATTCTCGACCCGGCGCAGGGCCTCCAGATGGCTTCGGCCCATAAAGCCGGTGCCGATGACGGCGGTGCGGATGCGGTTCATCCTGTCATACCCACCAGGCCGCGGCCGGCTTCTGCTTGATCACCACCTGGGACAGAAGCGCGGCGGCCTTGGTCAGTCCTTCCTCCGGCGCCATCAGGCTGTCTTCATGCTCGATGGAGAGGACATAGTCATAGCCATACATGCGCAAGGTCGAGATGAATTCGCTCCACCATTCGGCGCTGTGGCCATAGCCGACAGTGCGGAAGATCCAGGACCGGTCGCGCTCGTCGGTATAGGGCTTGGTGTCCAGAACGCCGGTCTTGGGCATGTTGGCGGGATAAAGCTGGGTATCCTTGGCATGCACATAATGGATGGCGTCGCCCAGAACCCGGATTGCCGCGATGGGATCGATGCCCTGCCAGAACAGGTGGCTGGGATCGAGATTGGCGCCGACCGAAGGCCCCGCAATCTCGCGAAGACGCAGCATGGTTTCCGGATTATAGACCACAAAGCCGGGATGCATTTCGATGGCGATCTTCACGCCGTGGTCGGCGGCGAATTTGCCATGTTCCTTCCAATAGGGCGTCACGACTTCGGCCCATTGCCAGTTCAGGATTTCCAGGAAATCCGGCGGCCAGGGGCAGGTGACCCAGTTGGGCCTCTTGGAGTCCGGGGAATCGCCGGGGCAGCCGGAGAAATCGACCACGGTGGAAACGCCCAGCTTCTCGGCCAGGAGGATGGTTTTCTTCGCCACCTCGCGGTGCCTTGCCGCGATTTCCCTGTCGGGATGCAGCGGATTGCCGTGACAGGACAAAGCGGAAATGGTCAGGCCGGAGTCCGCGATCTTGCTTTGAAAATCCTTCAGCGCGGCGGGATCGTCCAGCATCGACAGATGGGCATGGGCATCGCCGGGGTAGTTGCCGGTGCCGAATTCCACCATCTCGATGTCCAGGGCCTTCAGCTTCTTCAGCACCTGGTCCAGGGGCAGCGCCGACAGCAGCGGCGTAAAGACACCTATTTTCATGCGGGTTCCCGGCTTGTCCTCTTGCCCCGATTTCAGACCATTCGGCGGCCTGGCGCAACGCGCAAATTTCCGCCCGCTAAAGGTTTGCCATACTGTCGGCGGGCCGCTATCCCTTGGCCATGACCCAACCGGAATTCGTCCTGCTGCTTTCCTGTCCGGACCGGCGCGGCATCGTCGCGGAGGTGTCGCGCTTCCTGTTCGAGCGCAACTGCAACATCCTGGACAGCCAGCAGTTCGGCGACCGGGCCAACAACCGCTTCTTCCTGCGCATCCATGGCATTTCGGAAGGCGGCATCCTTCCCGCCCGCCTGGAAGAGGAGTTTGCCCCCATTGCGCGGGCTTTTTCCATGCAGGTGGAATTTTTCGACACCGGCCGCAAGACGCGCGCCCTGATCATGGTGTCGAAATTCGGCCACGCCCTGGTGGACCTGCTCTACCGGGCGCGCATCGGCGCGATCCCGATTGAAGTGCCGCTGATCGTCTCCAACCATCGTGACTTCGAGGATGTCGCCCTGGCCGCCGGCATACCCTTTGTCCATCTTCCGGTCGGCAGGGACAACAAGGCCGAGCAGGAAGCCCGTCTGGTGGCGCTGATGGAAGAATAGCGCGTCGATCTGGTGGTGCTGGCGCGCTATATGCAAATCCTGTCGGACGATTTCTGCCGGGCGCGGCTGGGACGGATCATCAATATCCATCACAGTTTCCTGCCCAGCTTAAAGGGCGCCAATCCCTATACCCAGGCCCATGACCGCGGCGTCAAGCTGATCGGCGCCACCGCCCATTATGTCACCGGCGACCTGGACGAGGGGCCCATCATCGACCAGGCGGTGGAGCGGGTGACCCATGGCCTGTCGGCGGAGGACTATGTCGGGGTGGGCCGCGATATCGAGAGCCGCACCCTGGCGCGCGCCGTGAAATGGCACTGCGAGCACCGCATTCTGCTGAATGGCCGCAAAACGGTGATTTTCTCCTGATGACGTCGATGACAATCTGTCGTTAGACTGTCCCCAAAAGGGCGTTAAACGCCCGATGGGGGATCGGTGGGCCATTCGACGCTGGCGTTGCAGCCGCTGGACTATTTCGAGTTTTTCGTCTTCCTGGCGGTGCTCTCGGTCGTGGGCCTGGTTTCGGGCCGTGGCGAGCGCGGCTCGACCAACGACTATTTCCTCGCCGGCCGCCGGCTGCCCTGGTACGCGATCGGCGGCAGTTATGTGGCCGCCAATGTTTCCACCGAGCATTTCATCGGGCTGGTCGGGGCCAGCTATATCATGGGCATGCCGACGGCCTTGGCCCAGTGGCAGACGACCCTGGCCGAAGTCATCATCGTCTTCCTGTTCGTGCCTTTCCTGATCAAGGCCAAGATCACCACCGTGCCGCAATATCTGGCCCAGCGCTTTGGGCCCGGCGTGCGGCTGGCTTTCGCGGCCCTGACCATCTTCGCCAACATCACCATATTCATGGCGGCGGTCATGTATGCCGGCGGTCTGGCGTTGTCGGGCTTTTTCGGCTGGCCGCTGCTCTGGTGCATTGTCGGCACGGGGCTTTTTGCCGGCTGTTTCGCGATTTACGGCGGACTGAACACCGTGGCCTGGACCGGCGTTTTTACCGCGGTGGTCAAGATCGGCGGCGTCACCCTGCTGACCATCCTGGCGCTGAAGGCAATGGCTCCGTCGGGCAGCATCGTGGACGGCTTTGTCGCCACCATTCGCGCCAATATGGGCGACCACGGACCATGGAAGGATGCGCTGATGGCCTCCAGTCCGCACCTTACAAGCTATGGCACCTATAACCGGCTGACGGTGTTTCAGCCGCCGGACCATCCCCTGACGCCCTGGACCGGCACTTTCTTCGGCTTCCTGGCGGTGGGTGTCTGGTACGGCGTGATGAACCAGTTCATCGTCCAGCGCGTGCTGGGCGCCCGCGATATCTGGCATGCGCGCATGGGCCTGACCCTGGCCGGCTATGCCAAGCTGTTCCTGCCCCTGATCATTGTGCTGCCCGGCCTGATCCTGTTCGCCCGCCATCCCGAATTCATGATGGGCGACTGGGCGTCGGCCAACCATCGCGCCGATGGCGGTTTTGTCGTGCTGGTGCGGGAATTTTTTCCGGCAGGGCTGCGCGGCGTGCTGCTGGCGGTGCTGATCTGCGCGGTACAATCCACAGTCGCGTCGGTGGTCAATGCCACCGCCGCCATTCTCACCCTGGATATCTATGCCCCGCTGATCAATCCGGCCGCCACCGAGGAACAGAAAGTGCGCTTCGGAATCTGGGCGTCGGTCGCCGCGGTGCTGGCCGGCATCGGCATGGCGATCGCCATCAGCCGCATGAGCGCCGGCATCTATCAATATATGCAGACCATCAATGCCCTGGTGGCGCCGCCCTTCGCGGCCATCCTGTGGGTCGGCCTGTTGTGGAAGCGCACCAATGGCGCCGGGGCCGTCGCCGCGATTGTCGCGGGTTTTGCCGTCGGCATTGGCCTGAAATTGGCGGGTTATGTCTGGGCGATGCCGCCCTGGTTTTATCCCTTCGGCAACCAGGCTCCCATCGCCCTGCTGGCCTCGATACTGGCCTGCATCGCCGGCACCCTGATACATCCCCTACCCACTCCGGGTACCCAGGAAAATCCGGTGACCTTCTGGAATTCCGGCGAAACTTTGCGGGCCGGGCTGGGCGACCGCTGGTATAATAGCGTCGTTCTGTGGGCGGGCCTGTCGCTGGCGCTGACCCTGCTGGCCATGCTGGTCTTCTCGCAGCTCTTTTTTCCGACAGGGACAGGACCATGAACAAGAAAAACATATCGGACTTGGTGATCCGGCAATCCGAATTCAAAGGCGAAATGGGTGTGGCGCGGGCCGACATCACCCCGCCGGTCGGCATCTATTCCCGTTCCTGGGGCAGCGCCCTGCACGACAGTGCCGAAGGCATCCACCGGCCTCTGTTTGTCACTTCGCTGTTCATGCGCGGTGGCGGACTTGAGCTTTATCTCGTCTGCTTCGACCTGGGCTGGTGGTACGACAAGGCCCATGAGGCGGTGATCCGCCAGGCCATTCTGGAAAAGTCGGGCATTCGCGACGACCAGCTTCTGACCCATATGGGCCACACCCATTCGGGCCCCATCACCAATCTGCAGAATCTGGAACGCGAGGGCGGCCATCTGATACCGCCCTATCGCGAAAGGATCGTGGAAGGCGCTGTCGAAGTCATCAAGCAATCCAAAGCCAACGCGCAAATGGCGGTGGCCTCCTGGGGGACCGGGCGCTGCGACATGGCCCGCAACCGCGACCTGGTGCTGGATAGCGAAACCTTCCTCTGCAGCGTCAATCCCGATGGCCCCTCCGACGATACGGTGCTGGTGGGCCGCATCACCGACATGAGCGGCAAGATCATCGCCACCATGGTCAATTATGCCTGCCATCCGGTCTCGCTGGGCGGCGGCAACAAGCTGATCTCGCCCGATTACTATGGCGCCATGCGCGAGGTCGTGGAGCGGGACACCGGCGGCGCACCCTGTTTCTTCCTGCATGGCGCATCCGGCGACATGACGCCCCTGCGCTCCTATGAGGCCGATGCGGCGATCGCCGACCAGAATGGCCGCCAATTGGGTTATGCGGCCCTGTCCGCCCTGACCGGCATGCTGCCGCCGGAGCAGGAAATCGCCTTCGACCGTATCGAGGATTCCGGCGCCCGGTTGGGCCGCTGGTCCCTGCGGCCCAAACCGGCCAGCACGGCGCTGAAGATTGTGCGGACTGGCACCGAACTGCCCTATGTCGATCTGCCGACCGAAGCCGAACTGTTGAAGCAGCTTCATGGCTGCAACGACCGGCCCCTGAAGGAACGGCTGGAGCGCCGACTGATGGTGCGCCGGGATGTGGGCGAGGGAAAATCGCGCAAGGTGGCGATGACCCTGGTGCAGATGGGCGATGCCTTCCTGGTGG
>CAYFKU010000013.1:0-18611 GCA_964343955.1 uncultured Rhizobium sp.
AGGCCTATGCCGACCGCATCGCCCGCGAAAAGCGCATCAAGGAAGCCAGCAAGTAAATGACTTTTTCACCTGTCACCATCCGGCTGCCGAAAGGCAGCCGGATCATTTTTTGCCTGGGGCTGCTTGCCCTGGTCAGCACCGCGGCGATCGCCCAGCTTCCGCCCCGGCCCGTGATAGACCCGGCAAAGGAGCTTGCGGCGATCAAGGCCGCCTCGCTGCTGGACAGCGATCCGAAGGACGCCGAGGCCGTGCGTGACGTCTGCACCGCCTGCCATTCCTCCAGCCAGTTCCTGGGCACGCCACGATCTTCCGGCCGCTGGGAACAGGTATTCGGCCAGATGGCGCAACAGGGCGCCCGGCCCACGGAAGAGCAGATCGACCGGATCGAGCGCTATTTCCAGCGCAACCTGATCGTGGTCAACGTCAACACCTCGCCCGACGAGGAGCTGGGTCCCACCCTGCAGACCACGCCGGAGGTCACCGCCGCCATCACCCTCAGGCGGCGGCTGCAGAAATTCACCGGCATTGCCGATCTGGCCGGCATCCCCGGTGTAAACCGGTCCGTGCTGGTGGGGCTCAAGGATCGCCTCCAGTTCTAGGGCGTGCCAGGATGGCCGGCATGTCTTTGTCCTCAACCCTGCAACAGGCCCACGATCTGCACCGCCAGGGCGACGACGCGGCGGCCGAGCCGCTTTATCGCGCCGTCCTGGCCCAGGAGCCTGGCCAGGGCGAAGCCGCCCACGGCCTGGGCCAGTTACTGGCGGCGCGCGGCGCACACAAGGAAGCCCAGGCGCAGTTCCAGACGGCGCTGAAAGCGCGCCCCGATGTGTGGCAGCACTGGCTGTCCTATGCCGAGGCGCTGATCGCCAATGGCCATCCGCGCGAGGCCCATCTGGTGCTGACTCGCGGGCAGCAGCGCGGACTGGCGGGGCCGGCGGTCGATGCCCTGCTGAGACGCGCGCAGGCGGCCCACAGCCTGAACCTGACGGATCAGAAACTGGATCAGGCCACCGGGCTCGCCGTGCAGGGGCATCTGGCCGAGGCGATCGCCGCCTATCGCGACATTATCGCCGACGCGCCAGGGCATGCCGAAGCGCATTTCCGCCTGGCTTCGCTCCTGTCCGAAACCGGACAGGTGGCGGACGGCTTTGCCCATTACATGCGCCGCGCCCATCTGGTGCATGGGGGTACGCCGCGCGAGGCCGCCAAGGCCGAACCGGCGCACCGGACCAAGCATGACCGCGAACAGGCCGAATATCTGGGCCTGACCACACCCCTGCCCTTTCATCTGGCCGATGGCACGCGTCTGGCCGGCCCCGCGGTCGATCCCGCAAACGCCACGCCGGATCTGGTACGGCAATGGCATGCGTCCTGGCCGCAGCTTGTGGTGATCGACAATTTTCTCAACCCCGCCGCGCTGGAGAAACTCCAGCGCTATTGCGCCGGCTCCACCATCTGGCGGCGCAACTACGAGGCCGGCTATATCGGCGCCACGCCGGAAGACGGCCTGGCCTGCCCCCTGATGGCCCAGATCGCCGAGGAGATAGGGGCCGTCTTTCCGCAGATGATCGCGGGCCATGTCTTTCGCTATCTCGGCGCCTTCAAATATGACAGCACGCTTTCCACCGGCACCAATACCCATGTCGACAATTCGGCGGTGAATGTGAATTTCTATGCCGCGCCGGACGAAGCCAATCTGGACCCGGACAGCGGCGGCATGGATGTCTGGGACCTGGCATTGCCGCCGGGCGAGGACATGCGCCGCTACAATGGGGATGAACAGTTCGCGCGGGATTTTCTGGCGCGTTCCGGCGCCAGGATCACCCGCGTTCCCCATCGCTGCAACCGGGCGGTGATCTTCAAATCCGACCTGTTCCACAAGACCAGCGATTGCAGTTTCCGCGAGGGCTATCTGAACAAGCGCATCAACATCTCGCTGCTGTTCGGCCATCGGGGCGAGCCGACCGGCAGCAGCCGCTGAGGCGCCATCCGGAACATCCAGGGTCCGGATGGCGCCATCGCCCCATGCTGGGCTCCGCGCTCAGGCCAAGGTCGCCCGGATCTGGGTATAGGAATGGGCCGGGAAGCTGTGCGTCAGGCTGCGTCCATCGGGCGTGCCGCTGCTCTGGCGGGCGCTGACAAGCGTCTTGCCGAAATCATTTTCCGCCTTGATGTCCGGACCATTGACTTCCGAGACTGTGACGGGCCCGGAGAAGCTGCGGTCCTCCAGGCCGATCGTCACCTCCATCGGCTCGCTCTGGTGGCGATTGACGACATTGACCACCAGGCTGTTGCCGTCCAGCGAGGCGGAGGCGTCGATATAAGGCACCGTATCGAAGCGGCGGCTCTTGTAGCTGGGGCCTTCCACCAGCAGGTCCAGGCTCTTGCCCTTCACGTGGCGGCTGAAAAGCTGCAGCGGATAATAGATCGTCTGCAGGAACAGGCCCTTGTCGTTGGTATAGATCGGCGCGATCACGTTCACCAACTGCGCCAGGTTGGCGATCTTGACCACATCGGCGTGATTGACCAGCGAGTTCAGGAAGCCGGCCACCACCAGCGCATCTTCCAGATTGTAATGTTCTTCCAGGATGCGGCGGCCGCGCTGGCTATCGCCACGGGCGCGGTACCACACATTCCATTCATCGAAGGCGATATAGAGCTTCCTTCCGTCGCGCGCCGGCTGGCCGGTGACGCGATCCACGCGCTGAGACATGGCGGCATTGATCAGCCCGGCCAGGGTCTCGATCCTCTGGTCCATCTCGATCGGGCTGGCGACGAAATCGGCATAGTCATTGGCCTGGTTGCCGACATAGAGATGGATGGAGATGTAATCGGCATAATCGCGCAGGGACTCCAGCACGGTGCGGTTCCAGCCGATCCAGTCCGAGCCGGCGCGATAGTTGGAGGCCCCCGCCGCGATCAGCTTCACACTGGGATCGGTCAACTTGGCCAGCTTGGCGGTTTCCAGCGCAAAGGCGGCGTAATCGGCGGCCGAGCGATGGCCCATCTGCCAATAGCCATCCATCTCATTGCCCAGGCCCCAATATTTGACGCCCCAGGGCTTGTCGCGGCCGTTCTTCTTGCGCAGCCGGGTGATCTCGGTGTCCTGGCTGCCATTGACATATTCGATCCATTGCTGCGCGTCGGCCCAGGTGCCGGTGCCCAGGTTCAGGCAGATATAGGGTTCGGCGCCGGTGGCGGCGATATAGTCCATGAACTCATGGGTGCCGAAACGATTGTCCTCGACCGTGCCCCAGGCCATTTCCAGACGCGGCGGGCGCTGGTTGCGCGGGCCGATGCCGTCGCGCCAATTGTAGTTGGACGAGAAATTGCCGCCGGGCCAGCGCAGCATGGGGACATTCATGTCCTTCACCGCCGCCAGCACATCCTTGCGGAAGCCGTGGCTGTCAGAGAGCGGGGAGCCTTCATCGAACACCCCGCCGGTGATGCAGCGGCCCAGATGCTCGATGAAATTGCCGAAGATGTTCTTGTCGATCTCGCCCCGATGGCGATGGCTGTGAATCTGGATACTGGCCGTGGCCGCCCGGGCGGCCCCCGTGGACATGATGACCGGCGTCGCCGCCGATGCCGCCAGCACGCTTCTGCGCGAAATCTTCATGACCTTCCCCCGAGTTTTTTTGTGCCGCTTTGAATCGGAGCTTCGCACAAGGCTCTGCGAGGTCAAACTTGTCTGACAATTCCCGCGGTCCAGCTCGCCGGGCATGTTCGCGGCGTCCGGGCGGTTTGCGGAGGCGGGAAAATGGTACAGTTGGGTGGGCTCGAACCACCGACCTCCGGATCCACAATCCGGCGCTCTAACCAGCTGAGCTACAACTGCACACCTCAGCCCCCCAAAAAGGCGGCCGGACCGGCCTTCTATGGTCCGGCCATAGCAAAAGCAAGGCTTTAGCGGCCCAAGCGCCAAATTGCCCCCTTTGGGGACCAAGTCCATGGGAACAGGGCGCTTTTCGGCCCGGTCCGGAGTTCTAAAGCCCTGTAACTTTCCCTTTGGTCCGCTAGTGTGCCGCCATGAGGTTGCGGCGCCGCGTTCTTGTCCCACTGGGCCTGGGGTTGATCCTGCTGGTGGGGTGCCTGTTCTTTTTCACCCGCCCGCCGCCCGTGCTGACGGTCATGACCTGGCCGGGGGCCTATGGCCGGGCCCAGACCAACGCCCAGATGCACCCCTATGCCGCCCGCAACAATGTCGATGTACGGCCCGCGCTGTGGGACGGCGACCTGGCCGACATCCGCGCCATGGCGCAAACGCGCCAGTTCAAGGCCGATGTGGTGGATTTCGAACTGCCAAAGGCCGCCCAGGCCTGCAAGGAGGGCCTGATCGAGAAGATCGATCCCGCCATCCTGCCCAAAGGCGTCAATGGCCTGACCGCGGCCCAGGATTTCGTGCCGGGGGCGATCGGGCCCTGCTGGGTGGGCAATGTCGTCTATTCCCAGGTCATGGTCGCGGCGCCCGGCCTGAAGCGCGCCCCGCAGTCCCTGGCCGACTTTTTCAACTTGCGGAAATTTCCCGGCCGCCGTGCCCTGATGCGCGCCTCGCCCAGATACAATCTGGAGATGGCGCTGCTGGCCGATGGGGTGGCGCCCGGCGATGTCTATAACACCCTGGCCATGCCGGACGGCCTGGACCGGGCCTTCGCCAAATTGCAGGCTTTGAATCCGATATGGGCGCATGACAGCATCGGCGCCCTGCGCTGGGTGAAGAATGGCCAGGCGGTGATGGCAACGATACTGAACGGCGATATGGGCGCGGAGAAAGGCTTCAGGCCCGATGTGATCTGGGACCATCAGCTTTACGAGCTGGATGTTTTCGCCATTCCCGCAGGCAATCCCAACAAGGACCGGGCACTGGATTTCATTGCCCAGGCGACCGGCTCGGAAGCCCTGGCAGGCATGGCAAGCTGGGTCACCTATGGTCCGGCCCGTCGTTCTTCCTTCGCGCTGGTCAAGCCGAACCGCGTGACCGGCGCCGACACGCGGGCGATGCTGCCGACCAATCCCGCCAATTTCCAGAACGCATTTGCGATCAATTCCGACTGGTGGCTGGAACATGAGGCACAGATCGCGCCGCGCTGGCAGGAGTTCGTCTCCCGATGATGGCCTATGCCCTGCGCCGGTTCCTGGGCGCCATCCCCACCCTGTTCGTCATCGTAACCCTGGCCTTTTTCATGATGCGGGCGGCGCCGGGCGGGCCCTTCGACAGCGAGCGGCGGCTGCCCCCGGAAGTCGAGCGCAACATCAAGGCCGCCTATAACCTCGACAAGCCGCTATGGCAGCAATATGCGATCTATCTGGGCAAGGTCGTGCGGGGCGATCTGGGTCCGTCCTTCAAGAACAAGGATTTCACGGTGGTGCAACTGATCGCCACCGGCCTGCCGGTGAGCGCGCGGCTGGGCCTTTCTGCCATGGCGCTGGCGCTGCTGCTTGGCACCGCGCTGGGCGTGACGGCTGCCCTGAAACAGAATCGCTGGGAGGATTATTCCGTGATGACCGGCGCCATGCTGGGCATCACCATCCCAACCTTTGTCACGGCGCCGATCCTGACCCTGGTCTTCGGCATCTATGCCGGATTGTTGCCGGTCGGCGGCTGGAATGGGGGCGCGCTCAGCAACATTATTCTGCCCGTGACCGTGCTGGCCCTGCCCCAGATCGCCATCGTGGCGCGGCTGATGCGCGGCTCGATGGTGGAGGTGCTTCGCGCCAACTATATCCGCACCGCCCGCGCCAAGGGCCTTCCCACCCATCGCATAGTTCTGGGCCACGCCCTGCGCGCCGCAGCCCTGCCGCTGGTGAGCTATCTGGGACCTGCGCTGGCGGCGGTGCTGACCGGCTCCCTGGTGGTGGAGCAGATTTTCGGCCTGCCGGGGATCGGGCGCTATTTCGTGCAGGGCGCTCTGAACCGCGATTACACACTCGTGATGGGTGTCGTCATCTGCTACGCGACCCTGATCATATTCCTGAACTTCCTGGCCGATATCGCCTATGGCCTGCTCGATCCACGCGTGAGGCTGGCATGACGGGTGTCGGCCAGGTCCTGCAAACGGGCGACATCAAGGGCCGCAGCCTCTGGATGGATGCACGCCGGCGCCTGTTCCACAACCGCGCCGCCCTGACCAGCATGATCGTGCTTGGCCTGATCGCGGTGCTGGCGCTGCTGGCGCCGCTGCTGTCGCCCTTCCGCTATGACGAGGTCAATTACGACATCATCGCCTGCGCGCCGGGCTGGTGGCCCGCCCCCGCCGCCTGCACCGCGCCGGGCCATCTGTTCGGCACCGATGCGGTGGGCCGCGACCTCTTCGTGCGGGTTCTTTTCGGGGCACGCATAAGCCTGGCAGTGGGCCTGGTCGCCACATTTGTCTCGCTGGTGATCGGCGTGCTTTACGGCGCCACCGCGGGCTATCTGGGCGGGCGCATCGACGGCGCCATGATGCGCATCGTCGATGTGCTCTATTCCCTGCCCTTCATCTTCTTCGTCATCATCCTGATGGTGATGTTCGACCGCAATTTCATCCTGCTTTTCGTGGCGATCGGCGCGGTGGAATGGCTGACCATGGCCCGCATCGTCCGCGGCCAGACCCTTTCGATCAAGCAGAAGGAATTCATCGAGGCGGCGCGTGCCGCCGGCGTCAGCCCCATCCGGATCATCCTTCGGCACATCATTCCCAATGTCGTGGGCCCGGTGATGGTCTATGTCACCCTGACTGTACCCGGCGTCATCCTGATGGAGAGCTTCCTGTCCTTCCTGGGTTTGGGCATTCAGGAGCCGCTGACAAGCTGGGGTGTGTTGATCTCGGACGGCGCCGGCCAGATGGAAACCGCGCCCTGGATGCTGCTGTTCCCCGCCCTGTTCATGGCGGTGACGCTGTTCTGCTTCAACTTCATCGGCGACGGGCTGCGCGACGCCCTCGATCCCAAAGATCGATAGGGATTGCTGATGACGGGGCCGTTGCTGGAAATCAAAAACCTGGACGTGCGTTTCGACACGCCCGACGGCGAGGTGCATGCCGTCAAAAACGCCAGCCTGACCATCAACGAGGGCGAATGCCTGGGCATTGTGGGTGAGAGCGGTTCCGGCAAGAGCCAGCTATTCCTGGCCGCATTCGGCCTTCTGGCGGGCAATGGCCGCGCCACCGGGCAGGTGCTGTATCGCGGCCAGGACATTCTGGGCGCCGACGCCAGAAAACTGAACGCGCTGCGCGGCGGCGCCGTCACCATGATCTTCCAGGACCCGCTGACATCCCTGACGCCGCACATGCGCGTCGGCGATCAGATCGTCGAGGCCCTGATGCTGCACCGGAAGATGCCGCGCGACGAAGCCGGCCGCCGCGCCCGCGAGATGCTGGACTATGTCCGCATCCCCGAAAGCGCCCGGCGGCTGAAGCAATATCCGCACGAACTGTCCGGCGGCATGCGCCAGCGGGTGATGATCGCCATGGCCACCATCACCGGGCCCGACCTGATCATCGCCGACGAGCCGACCACCGCGCTGGACGTGACGGTGCAGGCGCAAATCCTGGAAATCCTGCGGGCGCTGAAGACCGAGAAGAAAACCGCCATCGCCCTGGTCAGCCATGACATGGGCGTGATCGCCGGCCTGGCCGACCGGGTGCAGGTGATGCGCCATGGCCAGATCGTGGAAAGCGGCACGGCGGATGACATCTTCTATGCCCCGCGTCACGACTATACCCGGATGTTGCTGGCCGCGGTTTCCAAGGCCCATGACGCGCCGCCACCGGCGACGAAAATCGGCCCCACCCTTTTGACCGTCGAAGACCTCAAGGTCGGCTTTCCGGTCAGCGCCGGCCTATTGCGCAAGCCGCTGACCCTGCGTGCGGTCGATGGCATCAGCTTCACGCTGCACCAGGGCGAGACCTTGGGCGTGGTGGGGGAATCCGGTTGCGGCAAGTCCACCATGGCCCGCGCCATCCTACAGCTTTTGCCAAAGACCAGCGGCAAGGTCGTCTGGCTTGGCCGCGACCTGGATGAAGCGGCGCGCAGCGACATCCGGTCCCTGCGGCGGGACATGCAGATCGTCTTTCAGGACCCGCTGGCGAGCCTGGATCCGCGCATGCCCGTCGGCCAGTCGATTGCCGAACCGCTGAAAGCGCTGGAACCGCAACTGGGCCGCGAAGACATGCGCGAGAAAGTGCGCGCCATGATGGCCCGTGTCGGGCTCGACCCGGCCTGGATTAATCGCTATCCGCATGAACTGTCCGGCGGCCAGAACCAGCGTGTCGGCCTTGCCCGTGCCATGATCGTGGGGCCACGGCTGCTGGTCTGCGATGAGGCGGTCAGCGCGCTGGACGTTTCCATCCAGGCACAGATTGTCGATCTGATCGGGGCGTTGCAGGCCGAAACCGGTCTGTCCCTGATGTTCATCAGCCATGACCTGTCGGTCGTGCGCCGCCTGTCGCATCGCGTCATGGTTCTGTATCTGGGCCGGATCATGGAACTGGCGCCCAGCGCGGCGCTCTATGCCGCGCCGCGTCATCCCTATACACGGGCGCTGTTGTCAGCCGTGCTGGCGCCCGATCCCCGCATGGAAAAGGCGAAAAAGCGCGAGCTCCTGACCGGCGACCTGCCTTCGCCGCTGGATCCCCGCGCGCAACTTACATTTCTCAAGTCCCGGCTGAGCCAGCCGGATTATCGCCCCAGGCTGCAGGAAGTCGCGCCGGGCCATTTCGTCGCCGAGCACGACTGACGCTCTGCTTTTTTGCGGATTGCCGGGATTTTCCGGCTCTGCCCGCGCGCCGGAAAATCTGCTATACAGACCGCAAGCGCCGCATCAGACAGGCGCGCAGTGAGCAATGGAGACGCTATCAGATTAATCGGGAGGTACTGGATGAGTAACATAGGTGAATTCCACCATGCCGAAGAAGCACAGGACAACAGGTCCCGGACATTGGTGGCAGTGGTCATAGCCCTGGCGATGGCCGGCTTCGGTATCTATGTCTATGAATCAGGGATGTGGAATCCGCAACCGCATCAACCGGTCGAAAACAGCCAGCTCCCCTCGGACTGAGTTTTGAAAAAGCCGCCCCACCGGGGCGGCTTTTTTCGTCACTTGATGCGTGTCACCTTGTGGTGAAGATTTTCGTCATTCACCACCAGGTTGAATGTGTGCATGGCCGCCTGGCTTATGGTCACGCGCATGCTGGAAGCAGGCGCGCGCCAGCGCACCGGATGCTTCGCCGCGTCATCGTCGGTTTGCCGCCAGACCTGCCCATCCGGCAAGGTGACCGTGAAGGCGCCACCGCCCAGATCATAGGACTGGATGGGCTGGTTCTTGACCACATCCGCGCCGCCAAAGACATCGAAGACGCTGGAGCGCTTGGGCGGCGGCGGCGGGCTGGTGCGGGTGGCGGCGCGCATCACGGTTGCGGGCAGCGCCGCCGATGCCGGCGCGGAGGGAGCGATCTGCGGCGTCCCTTCCAGAAGCCGAAGCTGCGACTGGGGCGCCGGCGCCAGACCCAGCCAGGCGCGCATGGGCTGGGCGGCGCCATAATAACAGTCCAGCCATTCGCGGTCATTGGTATAGGCGGCGCAGCGGGTCATGCCGCGCACGACATCCTCGCGCGCATCCGCCAGAGCCACAGTGGGAAGCGCGGCGCCGGTCGCCAAGATCGCCGCAAACAGAAACTTACGCATTATTCCCCCTGAAAGACCGACCAACGGGTCGGTGAAGCTATTGAAATATCTGCCGCAATCCCGGCAAATCCATGACGGAACATGCTAGAAGGTCTTGATGGTCTGGGGCAAGCGATGGAGCCGGCGTGGCGCGGTGGCCGGCGGAGCGGCCCTGGCGGCGGGCGCGGTCTGGACGCTGCGCAAGCCTTCAGGCCCGGCCCGTTCCGCCATTCCCGGCAAAGGCGTGTTGCGGCGGGGCAACGGCGCGGAACCGGAAACGCTGGACAATTCCCTTTTCACCGCCGACAGCGATGACAATATCGTCGGCGACCTGACCGTCGGGTTGGTGACCGAAGGCCCCGGGGCAGAACCGCTCCCCGGCATGGCCCTGGCGTGGAGCACCTCTCCCGACGGACTGACCTGGCGCTTCAGGCTGCGCGAGGCGGTCTGGTCCGACGGCGTTCCGGTCACGGCCCAGGATTTCGTGTTCGCCTGGCGGCGGCTTCTCGATCCAGCCACGGCCGCCCGCTACGCCTATTACCTTTACCTCATCAAGAATGCCGAAGCCGTCAATGCCGGCAAGATGCCGCCTAGCGCGCTGGGCATCGCGGCAGACGGCGCGGCTGAACTGGAAGTGCGGCTGGAACATCCCGCGCCCTACCTGTTGCAGATGCTGATGCATCCCTGCACCCACCCCCTTCCCCGCCATGTTGTGACCGCCAGGGGAAAGGATTGGGCCCGGCCCGGCAACCATGTCGGCAACGGGGCCTTCCTGCTGAAGGAATGGATCCCCAACGGCCATGTCGTCGTCGAGAAGAATCCGCGCTTTTTCGATGCGTCCAATGTGGCGCTGGATCGGGTGATCTTCTATCCCACCGACGATTACAGCGCGGCCCTGCAGCGCATGCGCGCGGGCGAGCTGGACATGCATGACCGCATTCCTGTTCAGCGCATCGACTGGATAAGGGCGAACCTGCCGCAGCTCCTGCATCCCCAGTCCATCTTCGCGGTGGAATTTGTCTATATCAATCATCGCCGCGCCCCGTTCCAGGATGTGCGGGTGCGCGAGGCGATCAATCTTTGCCTGAACCGGGAGGCGATCGCACAGCGCATCCGCCGCGTCGGCGATGTGCCGGCCTATAATCTGGTGCCGCCCAACATCGCCAATTTCGCCTATGGTAACAGCCTGGATTTCAGGACGATGCCCTATCCGGCCCGGATCGCGCGCGGCCGCGAACTGAT
The DNA here is from genome assembly GCA_964343955.1 of uncultured Rhizobium sp. Lineage (GTDB taxonomy): Bacteria > Pseudomonadota > Alphaproteobacteria > Micropepsales > Micropepsaceae > Rhizomicrobium. Next base: position 10,885 of record CAYFKU010000013.1, read on the forward strand.
GCGCGCGGCCGGCTTCAGCGATACCAACCGGCTCAACACCACCTACCTGATACGCAGCACCGCGCCAGGGCCCGGCCGGGCGGTGGCGGCGGCCATCCAGCAGATGGCGGCGCAGGTCTTTATCAATCTCAGCATCGTGCCGATGGATTTCGCTGTCTTCCTGGCCCAGACCCACAGCCACAATTTCGACCTGGCGGAGGCGGGATGGGTGGCCGATTACGACGATGCCGCCACCTTCCTGGAATTGCTGCAAACCGGGGGCGGCAACAATGACGGCCAGTACAGCAACCCGGACTTCGACGCGCTCCTGACCAGGGCGCAGGCAGACACCGACCTGACCAGCCGCGGCAAGACGCTGGCACAGGCCGAAGCGCTGGCGCTGAAGGATCATGCGCTGCTGCCGCTTTATTTCTGGGTCGATCCCAGCATGGTCTGGCCTTATGTCAAAGGCTGGCAGCACAATGGCCGGGACAAGCACCGCTCGCGCTGGATCAGCATCGACCAACCGGCGCGGCTGAAGCAGTTCACGTGAGAAGCCTCTTTGCCGCCCTTCTGTTGCTGCTGGCGGCAGGCAGCGCCAGCGCCGAAACGGCGCTCAATCGCGGCAATGGCGCCGAGCCCGATACGCTCGATCCCGCCCAGGCCGGCATGGCGATGGAAATCAACATACTGGGCGACCTGATGGAAGGCTTGGTGGCGCGCGATGCCGCCGCCAGACCCATTCCCGGCATTGCCGAACGCTGGGAGACATCGCCCGACGGCCTGACCTGGACCTTCCACTTGCGCAAAAGCCGCTGGTCCGATGGCACGCCCGTTACGGCCCGGGATTTCGTCGCGGCCTGGCGCCGGTTGATGAATCCCAGGACGGGCGCCCGCCAGGCGCCGATACTCTGGATCGTGAAGAATGGCCGGGCGGTCAGTGCCGGACAGATGGCGCCGGACAAGCTGGGCATCCTTGCCCCGGACGAAGCAACCGTGATGGTCACCCTGGAGCATCCCGCGCCCTATTTCCCGGAGCTTCTGACCCAGCCCGCCACCCTGCCCTTGCCCCCGTCCGTCATCAGGAACGGGGTCAGCGCCAAAGCCTATCTGTCGAACGGGCCTTATCTGCTGAAGGACTGGATTCCGAACGACCGCATCACGCTTGTGAAAAATCCCCGCTTCTACGATGCGGCGCGCGTGAAGATCGAGCGGGTGAACTATTTTCCCACCGCCGATACCGATGCAGGCCTCCGCCGCTTCCGCGCCGGCGAGCTGGACATGCAGACACCGCTGCCCGCAAACCAGATTCCATTCCTGAAGCAGACGATGCCGCGCGCTTTGCACATCCTGCCGTCGCTGGCGCTGAATTACATCGCCATCAATCTGCGCGATCCGGCGCTGAAGGATATCCGCATTCGCCGAGCCCTGAACCTGATCTATGACCGCGAGGCAGTGACCCAGAAAGTGATGAAACTGGGCGAGCGCGCGGCCTATGCCTATGTGCCGCCCAATGTCGCGGGCTATGCGGGCGGACCCCAGCTCGATTTCACAAGCCGCCCCTATGCGGCGCGCCTGACCGAGGCAAGGCGGCTGATGCAGGAGGCGGGCTTCGGCCCCTTCAACCGGCTGACGCTCAACTATGCCGCGCCGGGCACGCCCGACAGCCGGCGGCTGGCAGCGGTATTCCAGGCCATGGCGCGGCAGATCTATGTCGATATCCGCATCAGCACCATGGATTACGCCATCCTGCTGCGCGACCTGCGTCACGGGCAATTCCAGCTTGGCTATACCAACTGGCTGGCGGACTATGACGATGCCGGCAATTTCCTGGACCTGCTGCGCGCGTCCGCGCCGGGCAACTATGCCGGTTACCGCAATCCGCGCTTCGATTCCCTGATGGAAAAGGCCGACCGCGAGCCGGATTCGGGCCGGCGCGCGACCCTGATGAAACAGGCCGAAGCGCTGGCGCAGAAAGACCTGCCCTGGCTGCCGATCCGTTTCAATTCCCAGACCGAATTGGTGTCGCCCAGGGTCGGGGGATATAGTCCCAATGCCGCCGATTTCAATCGCAGCCGGTGGCTCTGGCTGAAATAATGCCGGCGGATCGATGCGCCGGGCGATGGCGGCACACTCTCTGGCATTGCGGCCAAAAATGCGGCAAAAGCTGCTGGCGTGACCCCATAGCTCAGCAGGATAGAGCGGCGGTTTCCTAAACCGTAGGCCGGAAGTTCGAGTCTTCCTGGGGTCACCATGCCCGACCGTCCAATGACCTTGATCGGACGGCCTGCCCGGCCTTTGCCACATTTGCACCATGGCCAGAGCACCATCCAGGGGCTAAGAATCCGTCGGCCCCAAACGGATTTCCCATGCCCATCTATCGCGCCCCGGTCGAAGATTATCGCTTCCTGTTCAACGAAGTGCTGGAGCTGGAAAAGCATCGCGACCTGCCCGGCTTCGCCGATCTGTCGCCGGACCTGATCGACGACATTCTCACCAATGCCGGAAAATTCTGCGAGGAAGTGCTGCAACCCCTGAACCAGCCCGGCGACGAGGAAGGCTGCCATTCCGAAAACGGCGCGGTCACCACGCCAAAGGGCTTCAAGGACGCGTACAGGGCCTATAGCGAGGCGGGCTGGGGCGGCCTGGGCGCGCCGGAAGCTGTTGGCGGCGCCGGCATGCCCCCCATCGTCACCATGGCAGTCAGCGAAATGGGCATGAGCGCCAACCAGTCCCTGGCCATGTATCCCATGCTGACGGCCGGCGCCTATGGCGCGCTGCTGGAAACCGGCGCCCCCTGGATGAAAGAGCATATCGTGCCGAAAATGGTGTCGGGCGAATGGGCGGGCACCATGTGCCTGACCGAACCGGGTTGCGGCACCGACCTTCGGCTGATGAAGACCAAAGCGGTGGAGCAGCCCGACGGCACCTACAAGATGAACGGCACCAAGATCTTCATCTCGGGCGGCGACCAGGACCTGACGGACAACATCATCCATCTGGTGATCGCCAAGATCCCGGACGAGAACGGCCAGATTCATGACGATCTCGCGACCGTCAATTTCTTCCTGGTGCCGAAATTCCTGGTGAATGAGGATGGCACGATGGGCGCCAGAAACAGCGTCGTGACCGGCGGCATCGAGCACAAGATGGGCATCAAGGGCCAGGCAACCTGTGTGCTGAATTTCGACAATGCGAAGGCCTGGCGGCTGGGGCCCAAGCCGACACCACCGAAACCGGGCGAAAAGCGTTCGTCCTCGGCGGGCATGGCGGGCATGTTCGGCATGATGAACGCAGCCCGGCTGGGCGTGGGCATCCAGGGCATCGGACTGGGAGAAGTGGCCTATCAGAATGGCTATGCCTATGCCCATGAAAGACGCGTGGGGCGCGCGCTGACCGGTCCCCGGGAACCGGACAAGTCCGCCGACCTGGAAATCGTTCATCCCGACGTCAAGCGCATGCTGTTGCAGGCGCGCTCGGCGGTGGAGGGCCTGCGCGCTCTGGCGGCCTGGACCACCTTGAACATATCGATCGGCCAGTCGCAGCGGCCGGAAGCAGAAACGGCGGCCATGCTGGCCGACCTGATGACGCCGGTGATCAAGGCCTTCGGCACCGACATGGGCTTCGAGGCCGCCAATCTGGGCATGCAATGCTATGGCGGCCACGGCTATATCCGCGACAATGGCGTGGAGCAGTTCGTGCGCGATGCCCGCATCAACCAGACCTATGAAGGGGCCAATGGCGTGCAGGCCATGGATCTGGTGGGCCGCAAGCTGGGCCGCAAGGGCGGCGCGGCGCCCATGGCGCTGTTCAGCCTGCTGACGCGCTGGATCGCCGAGAATGACAAGGACGAAGCGATGAAGCCATTCGTGGCCGGCGTGAAGCGGGGCACGGAAAATCTGCAGGCCGCCACCATGTGGCTGGCGGCGAACGGCTTGAAAAATCCCAACGATGCCGGCGCCGCGGCGGTGGATTACCTGCGTCTGATGGGCATCACCATGGTCGCCCTGATGTGGGGCAGGATGGCCAAGGCAAGCCTTGGCAAGGACGACGCGCAGCACAGGGACAAGCTGATGTGCGCCCGCTACTGGATGGAGCGGATGGTGCCCGAATGTCCCATGCTGCTGGAGCGGATCCAGGCCGGCAGCGCCGTGGTGATGGAGCTGGAGTAAGCCGATGTCCGGGCCCTGGGGCGCACCGGCGCCGCCGCCGCGCAAGGCATCGCGGATCGGCCTGTATCTCTGGCTCGGTGTGATCGTCGCCACCGTGGCGGCGCTCTATGTGCTGGACCGGTTCTTTCCCGGCAATGGCTCGCCCCTCGGCGATCCCGGCATCATCCAGACCCTGGGCTTTCTGGTTCTGGTGTCCAGCAGCCTGTTGTTCGTGCGGGAATTCGATCTGAAGAAGACCGCGCGCAACATTCTGCTCTGGCTGGCGGTGGGCCTGGTGCTGGTCGTCGGCTTCGCCTACCAGGTTGAGCTGACGGAAACGATCACGCGCCTGCGCGGCGCACTGTTCCCCAGCTATGCGGTCCAGACCGGGGTGCGGGAAATGACCATCAGCGAAGGCGCGGACGGCCATTATCACGTTTATGGCACGGTCAATAGCGTGCAAATCCCCTTTTTGATCGATACCGGCGCGACCGATATCGTGCTGGATCCCGGCGATGCCCGGCGTATCGGCCTGAAACTGGAAGATCTGACCTTCGACAAGCCCTTCGGCTCCGCCAATGGCGTGGGACATGGCGCCAGCATTGCGGTCAGGGACTTGTCGATCGGCGCCATCCGCCTGGCCAATGTCCGTGTGTCGGTCAACAGCGCGCGCATGGGTTCGTCGCTGCTTGGCATGGCGTTTCTCAAGCAGCTCAAATCCTATAGCTTCAGCGGCGGAAAACTCACGCTCAGGTGGTGACATGCCCGCGCCCTGCTATTTCGAAATCCATGCCGACGACTGCGGGCGGGCGCAAAAATTCTATGGCGACGTCTTCGGCTGGAGCTTCACGCCCTTCGCAGCGCCTGATGTCGAATATTACCGCATCGACACCCATGAACCGGGTGCCATGATGGGCGGCCTGCTCAGGCGGCCGGGCAGCGTGCAGCCCTTCCAGGCGCCCAATGCCTTTGTGGTCACCCTGTTGGTGTCATCCCTGGATGAAACCAAAGACAGGGCGCTGGGCGCCGGCGCGAAACTGGCGATGGACAAATTTGCGATTCCGGGCCTGGGCTGGACCGCCTATCTGATCGATACCGAGTTGAATATCTTCGGGCTGTTCCAGGAAGACGCCGCGGCCGCCTGACAGATCAGCCCGTCGGGAAAATCCCAGGCGCTCAACCGCTCAAAGCGTCCAGCTCCTTCATCAGGAGAGAACTGTCGCCCGACAGCGCCAGGATTTTGGTCCGTCCTGTCTCCCCGGAACGGATGGCGATCTCGGCCTTGCGAATGCCGAGACTTTCGGCAAAGAAGGCAACCAGCGCCTCATTGGCCGCGCCGTCGACCGGCGGCGCCTTCAGACGCAGCTTCAACAGCGGCCGCCCCTCGGCATCCTGTGCTACGCCGTCCACGCCATTGCGCGCGGCGCGCGGGATCACCCGCACCGCCAGGCGCACCCCACCCGCGACGGCGGTGTAAGGCTTCATGGCTTCAGCCGGTTGGCGGATTCCGGCGCACCGGCCGCGGCCATCTTGCGAAACAGCGCTTCTTCGCCCGGCGCAAAGCCCCGCTTGGGCAGGCGCATATAAAGCTGGTTGAACTTCATCAGGAAGGCGGACGGGTCTTCGGTCACCAGATCGGCATCGGCCCAGCGCGCGCCGTAATTGAAGCCGTCCTTCTGCAGGGTGATGGTGTCGGCCGCGATGGTGGCGCGGATCTGGCGCGGCCTGGGCCGCCGCCGCCAGGACAGAACCGCGAGTGTCAGCGCCACAAGATAAATCACCGACAGGCCGGCCAGCACGATGGTGACATAGCGGGCGGCATTCTGGGTCAGATCGGCCAGCGCATCGGCAAGGGGCGCGCCGTTCATCAGGCTGTTCAGCGCCACAGCGCCCAGCAGGCAGACGGCCAGCACCAGCCCACGCCGCAGCAAATGGCTTTGCAGCAGGAAAAGCTGCAAGGCCAGGGTATCGCTCAAGCGATGGTCGGTGACGAAATCGATTTTGGTCATGGCCCTGCCCCGCAGCCGAGCATATCCGCCGCCACTTTCGGAACCAAGTCAGGCCGCAAGCTTGGCCAATTGCCCCAGCAGCGCCTTGGCGCCCTTCAGCCTGTCGTCCGGCGTCGGCCAATCGCGGGCCACCACGATCTTCTGGTCGGGCCTGACCTTTATGGTGCCGGAATGCTGATTGATGAACTGGACCAGCTTGACCGGATTGGCAAAGGCATTGCCGCGGAAGGCAATCGTGCCGCCCTTTGGCCCGGCATCGATCTTTTCCACCCCGGCCTGCTTGGCGAGCTGCTTGATGGTCACGATCTCGAACAGGTGGCGCACCTCGTCCGGCAGAGGACCGAAGCGGTCGATCAGCTCGGCGGCGAAACGGTCGATATCGGTCTGGGTCTCGATGCCCGCCAGCCGGCGATAGAGCGACATGCGGACATTCAGGTCGGCGACATAATCTTCCGGGATCAGCACGGATGCGCCCAGATTGATGGTGGGCGACCATTGGTCGGTGACTTCCGCATCGCCGCCCTGTTTCAGGCCGGACACGGCTTCTTCGAGCATCTCCTGGTAAAGCTCGATGCCCACCTCGCGGACATGACCGGATTGTTCCTCACCCAGCAGATTGCCGGCGCCGCGGATATCCATGTCATGGCTGGCGACCGAGAAGCCGGCCCCAAGCTGATCCAGCGACTGCAACACCTCCAGCCGCCGGGTGGCATTGTCGGTCAGCTTCTTTTCGGCGGGCGTGGTCAGATAGGCATAGGCGCGCTGCTTGGACCGGCCGATGCGGCCCCGAAGCTGATAAAGCTGCGACAGGCCGAACTTGTCGGCCTTGTTGACGATCAGGGTGTTGGCGGTGGGAATATCCAGGCCCGACTCCACGATATTGGTCGAGACCAGCACATCCACCTTCCGCTCATAGAAGGCAGTCATCACCTCCTCCAGCACCTTGGGCGACATCTGGCCATGGGCCAGCGCCGGCTTCACTTCCGGCACCACCTCCTTCAGGAAGGTCATGGAATCGGCCAGGTCGGAAATGCGTGGCGCGACAAAGAAACTCTGGCCGCCGCGATAATGTTCGCGCAGCAGCGCCTCGCGCACCACCAGGGGATCGAAGGGCGTCACGAAGGTGCGAACCGCCAGACGGTCGATTGGCGGGGTGGTGATCAGCGACAGGTCGCGCACCCCCGACAGCGCCAGTTGCAGGGTGCGCGGAATGGGCGTGGCCGTCAGGGTCAATACATGCACATCGGCCTTCAGGTTCTTGAGCCGCTCCTTGTGCACCACGCCGAAATGCTGCTCTTCATCGACAATCACCAGACCCAGCCGCTTGAAGCTGATGCTTTCGGCCAGAAGGGCATGGGTGCCGATCACGATATCGACGGTGCCGTCCGCCAGCGCCGCTTTCGTTTCCTTCGCCTCCCTGGGATCGACGAACCGGGAAAGCTGGCGCACCTTCAGGGGAAAGCCGGCAAAGCGTTCGGAAAAGCCGCGATAATGCTGGCGCGCCAAAAGCGTTGTCGGCACCACCACCGCCACCTGCTCACCCGCCATGGCGGCGACAAAGGCGGCGCGCATGGCGACTTCGGTTTTG
>CAYFKU010000013.1:18621-30140 GCA_964343955.1 uncultured Rhizobium sp.
CCGGTCCATCGGACGGCACGCGGCAAGGTCACCAACCACTTCGCCGATGGCTTTTTCCTGGTCTTCCGTCTCTTGATACGGGAAGCGAGCGGCAAACTCGTCATAGAGACCGCTGGGCGGCTCCACCGGCGGCAGGGATTTGAGCTGGCGCGCCGCGGCAATCTTGATCAGCTCGGCGGCGATGGCGCGCACCCGCTCCTTCATCTTGGCCTTGCGCTGCTGCCAGCCCGCCCCGCCCAGACGATCGAGCTGTGCGCCCTCGTCCGAGCCGTAGCGGGTCAGAAGCTCGATATTCTCCACCGGCAGGAACAGTTTGCCGCCGTCATATTGCAGTTCCAGGCAGTCATGCGGCGCACCAAGCGCGTCGATGGCCTTCAGCCCCAGATAGCGGCCGACACCATGTTCGATATGCGTGACCAGGTCGCCCGGCGTCAGCGCCGACGCCTCGGCGATGAAATTCTGCGCCCGGCGGGCGCGGCTCTGGGCCCGCACCATCCGGTCGCCCAGCACATCCTGCTCGGAGAGAATGGCGAAACCCGGCGCTTCGATGCCGCGCTCGAGCCCCAGACAGGCAATGGCGAACGCCGAAGGGTCGAGCTTCGAGGCTTCCGTCCAGTCGGCAACTTTCCGAATGGGTGTCACCCCATGATCGGACAGGACGCCGCCCATGCGCTCGACCGAGCCATCGGTCCAGCTTGCCACCAGCACGCGCTTGCCGGCCGCCTGCAAGGCCTTCAGGTGGTCGGCGGCAACCTGGAAGACGGTCACACTTCCGCCTTGCCGTCCGTCCTGTCTTTCCGGCGCAAAATCCCTGCCCTGCCTGCCGCCCGCATCGACACTGGTCCTGCTTTCCGGCGCCTGAAAGGGCGTCAGGTCGCGGACGATGTTCCGCGACAGACAGGCCTTCCAGTCGGCATCGGTCAGATACAGCGCCTGTGGCTTCAGCGGCTTGTAGGGCGGCGCCTTGATCGCCTGCTTGTCGTCTTTCTGATGCCGGAACTGCTCGCGGGTGCCGTAATAGTCGGCGATCAGCTCCAGCCGCGCCGCCTTGGCCTCTTCCGATTGATGTCCCAGCAGCACAAGGCCACGCGGCAGATAATCGAACAGCGTATCGAGATGGTCATAGAAAAGCGGCAGCCAATGCTCCATGCCCTGCGCCTTGCGGCCGGCACTGACGCTTTCATAGAGCGGATCGTCCCCCGCCGCGCCAAAGGCCGCGACATAGCCGGAGCGGAAGCGGCTGATCGCTTCGGCATTCAGCGGCGCCTCGCTGGCGGGCAGAAGCGTGATCTGATCGACGGGGCTTTTGTCCGAGAGCTGTGTCTCGGCATCGAAGCGGCGGATGGCGTCCAGGGTCGAACCGAAGAAATCCAGCCGCAGCGGCTGTTCCTCGCCCGGCGGCCACAGATCGACGATGCCGCCGCGCAGCGCGAAATCGCCCGGCTCGCGCACCGTGCCGGCGCGCACATAGCCATTGCCGGCCAGGAAGGCGACCAGCGCCTCGCGGTCCACCTCCGCACCATTCCTGGCCGAGAAAGACGCCGCCGCAATCGCCGACTTCGGCGGCACCCGCTGCAGCAGCGCGTTGATGGTGGTGACGATCACGGCAGGCTGGGCCGCATCGCGCGCCAGCAGCGCCAGGGTCGCAAGGCGCCGGCTCTCGATATCTGGCTTGGGCGACACGCGATCGTATGGCAGGCAGTCCCAGGCCGGGAATGACAACACCGTCAGGCCAGGCGCAAAAAAGCGGATGGCGCGCTCGGCGGCGTCGGCCTCGCCATCGTCGGTCGCCACGAACAGCACCGGCGCCTTGCGCCGCTGCGCTGCTTCGGCCGCGATATAGGCGTCATAGCCCTGCGGCGCGCCTGTGACGGTCAGCCGGCCTTCCTGTTTGGCGATATAGTCGAGGCGATCCATTCAGGTCTTCCAGCGCGGCGCGGCCTGTTCGCACAGCGCCTTCAACCCGGCAAAGACCGGATTGTCATAAGCGGCGGGCACGGCTTCGGCCCCGCGCAGCCAGGCATAAACCTCTTGGTCCGGGGCGGTGAGCAGCGCCTCGAACTGGTCCAGCCCCGCCTCGTCGAGACCCGCAAGACAGAGATCGGCATAGGCGCCGAAGATCAGGTCCACTTCCTTGAAACCGCGCCGCTGCGCCCGAAACAAAAGCCGTTTCCGGCGGTTCTCCGAAGAGCCACCCTGTTCACTGTCCGTCATGAGCGGGGATATAGCCCCGGCTCCCTTTGAGAACAACGGGCCGGGGCTATTATCTTGGGGCCCATGCGCCCCGCGATTCTGTTCCCGCTTTTTGCCGACATCCGCACCCTGTCCGGGGTGGGGCCGAAGCTGGAAAAGCTGATCGCCAGGGTGGCGGGCCCCAAGCTGTTCGATCTGATCTTCGACCTGCCCGCGGGACTGGTGGACCGCAGCTACCGCCCCAAGCTGGCGGCGGCGGAAGCGGGCCGCATCGCCACCGTCGAAGTGACCGTGCTGGAACACAAGCCCAACCGGGTCAAGGCCCAGCCCTACAAGGTTCTGGTGTCGGACGAGACCGCGATGATGGAACTGGTCTTCTTCCGCGCCCATGCGGATTATCTTGCCGGCCTGCTGCCGACCGGCGCCCGCCGCCTGCTGTCGGGCAGGATCGAGCGCTTCAAGGACCGGCTGCAGATGGCCCACCCCGACTATGTGGTGGCGCCCGATGAAACAGCGCGTTTTCCCCTGCATGAACCGGTCTATGGCCTCACCGAAGGCCTGACGCCACGGCCCATGGGCAAGGCGGTGCGCGGCGCCCTCGACAAGGTTCCGCCCCTGCCGGAATGGCAGGATCCGGCCTTTTTCAAACAGCGCGGCTGGCCCGGATTCAATGCCGCGCTGGAGAGTGCGCACAATCCCGCGCAGGACAGCGATCTGGCACCGACGACCCCGGCGCGTCAGCGCCTGGCCTATGACGAGCTTCTAGCCAACCAGCTCGCCCTGCGCCTGATCCGCGCCCATATGCGCGAGGCCAGGGGCCGCCCCATCGGCGGCACCGGGCACTTGAAGGCCCGAGCCATCGCCGCCCTGCCCTTCGCCCTTACCGATGCCCAGCTTCAGGCCCTGGCCGAGATCGAACAGGATATGGGCTCCGACAAACGCATGTTGCGCCTTTTGCAGGGCGATGTGGGGTCGGGCAAAACCATCGTGGCGCTTCTGGCCATGCTGAAAGCCGTGGAAGCCGGCATGCAGGCGGTGCTGATGGCGCCCACAGAACTTCTGGTGCGCCAGCATCTGGCGTCGCTCGAGCCCTATGCGCAAGCTGCCGGCGTGCGGCTCGCCTGCTTGACGGGACGCGAGAAAGGCGCGGGCCGCAGCGAAACCCTGGTGCGCCTGGCGGCCGGGGACATCGACATCCTGATCGGCACCCATGCGCTGTTCTCGGACGACGTCGCCTTCCAGGATCTGGGGCTTGCGGTGGTGGACGAGCAACACCGCTTCGGCGTCCATCAGCGCATGCAGTTGCAAAGCAAGGGCCGCCCCGCAGATGTGCTGGTGATGACCGCCACGCCCATTCCCCGCACCCTGGCGCTGACGGCCTATGGCGATATGGATGTCTCGCGCATCACGGGCCGCCCCCCGGGCAGGAAACCAGTCGAGACGCGGGTGATGAAAGCCGACCGCATGGACGAGCTGATCGCGCATCTGCGCCTGGCGCTGGATGCGGGCGCGCGGGCCTATTGGGTTTGCCCGCTGGTGGAAGAGTCCGAAAAGATCGATCTTGCCGCCGCGCAGGACCGCGCCGTCATGGTGCGGCAGGCCCTGGGCCTGAAGGTCGGCCTGGTACACGGCAAGATGAAAGCGGCCGAGCGCGATGCCGCCATGTCCGCCTTCAAGGCCGGCGAGACCCGGCTTCTGGTGGCGACCACTGTGATCGAGGTGGGCGTCGATGTGCCGGAAGCCACCATCATGGTTGTGGAACATGCCGAGCGGTTCGGCCTGGCCCAATTGCACCAGTTGCGGGGTCGCGTGGGCCGGGGCACCGGCAAATCCTCCTGCATCCTGCTCTGGCATGAACCGTTGGGTGAGACCGCGAAGGCGCGGCTGAAGACCATGCGGGACACGGACGACGGCTTTGTGATTGCCGAGGAAGACTTGCGCCTGCGCGGGCCCGGCGAGATGCTGGGCCGCCGCCAGAGCGGATTGGAAGCCTTTCGCCTCGCCGATCCGATCGCCCATGCAGAACTTCTGGCGGTCGCGCATGACGATGCCAGCCTGATCCTCGCACGGGATCCGGACCTGAAATCGCCGCGCGGCCAGGCCTTGCGGGTGCTGCTCTATCTGTTCGGCCGCGACGAAGCCGCGCGCTATCTGCGCGCCGGATAGCGGCAGGTTGTCAGGCAGCCTTGCCGGTCAAACGGTAGGCGACGATGCCTATCCACTCATGCACGACATAGTCGGCAAGGCCCAGATTGCCGCTGACAAACATCCAACCGCCGTCGGAATCGCGCGTGGTCATATAGTCGGTCGGCCAGGGCACCATCGGCCAGCCGACCTGCGCGGCAATCGCCATGGCGCGGGGCATATGGGCGGCGGAGGTCGCCAGCAGCCACACCTGTCCCGCCCTTGGTTTCACCAGAGCCTTGGAGAAAAGCAGATTCTCATAGGTATTGCGTGAGCGCGCCTCAAGCATCAGCCGCTTGGGATCGAGGCCCAATTCGATCAGCACATATTTGGCCGTTTCGGCTTCGGAATATTGCGAGCCGCCCAGCGCGCCGGAGCCGCCGCTGAAAACCACCAGCGCATCGGGATAGCGGCGCGCCGCGGCAAGCCCCTCGACCAGACGATAGGCGCCGCTGTTGGTCTGCGGCGCATGCCGAAGGCGCAGAAGACCGGTATCGAAGCCGGAACCCAGAATCAGGATGCCATCGACATGCGGCGGCCAGGGCGGGCGGCCATAATGGTTCTCGAGTCCGCGCATGGCCAGCACCGGCAAAGGTGTCACGCCCGCAACCAACAGGATGGTCATGCCCAGTCCGCCCAGCAGGATCGCGGTCCGCCGCTAGCGCAGCAACAACGCCAAGACCGCCGCCATCAGGAGGATGGCCATCAGGTAGCTGGGCGCGGCCGAAAGCCAGACCAGATTGGAAAGCGTGAAGAACATGGCGCATAGCGGCATAAAATGGCGCGGCCTGCAATTGCCGTCTCGCCCCCTGAGTGCAAGTGCCGCTTGCCTTCGTTACCAGCGCGACGGGGTGAGAATGCGTTCGTCGGCAAGGGCGCAGGCGGCCCAGTCCGGCAGTTCTGGCGGATGTGGCGCGACCGCCAGAATTTCATCCAGCTCGCGGCGGCTGGTCACCCCGACCACCGCCACGTCCACCTCGGGCCGTAATGGCACCCCTGGCGATGGAAAGATCGATCCCGTACAGGGCCCGGTGGCCGGGATAGTCGTAAACAAGGCCCTGAATCTGGATCATGGGGAAGATTTTAACCCTTTGTCATTAAAGTAACAATTTCGGTGTATTGCCTTACTTGAATTCCATTAACTTTCACGCGAAAAACGCCCTCTTTGTCGGAGACCCCATGCGTATAGCAATGATTGGCACAGGCTATGTCGGCCTGGTGTCGGGTGCATGCCTGTCCGAGTTCGGCCACGAAGTGATCTGCATCGACAAGGATGCGGACAAGGTGAAGACCCTCCAGGCCGGCGGCATCCCCATTTATGAGCCGGGTCTCGACGATGTCGTGGCGGTCAATGCCAGGGCCGGCCGCCTGTCCTTCACGACCGACCTCAAAGCCGCCGTCGCGGGCGCCGAAGCGGTGTTCATCGCCGTGGGTACGCCCAGCCGCCGCGGCGATGGCCATGCTGACCTCTCCTATGTGTTTGCCGCCGCCGAAGAGATCGCCGAGGCGCTGACCGGCTATGCCGTGGTGGTGACCAAGTCCACCGTGCCGGTCGGCACCAGCCGCAAGGTCGAGGAGATCATCAAGAAAAAACGCCCCGATGCCCAGTTCGACATGGCCTCCAATCCGGAGTTCCTGCGCGAAGGCTCGGCCCTGGAAGATTTCCGCCGCCCCGACCGCGTGGTGGTGGGCTGCGACACCGACCGCGCCAAAGAGGTGATGCGGGAAGTCTATCGCCCGCTCTATCTCAACGAGACGCCGATCCTGTTCACCAGCCGTGAATCGAGCGAGCTCATCAAATATGCGGCCAACGCCTTCCTGGCGACCAAGATCACCTTCATCAACGAGATGGCCGACATCTGCGAGAAGGTGAACGGCAATGTGCAGGATGTGGCGCGCGGCATCGGCCTGGACGGCCGCATCGGCGGCAAGTTTTTGCATGCCGGTCCCGGCTATGGCGGCTCCTGCTTTCCCAAGGACACGCTGGCGCTGGTGCAGACCGCCCAGAGCCTGGGCGCTCCCAGCCGCATCGTCGAGGCAGTCGTCGCGGTCAACGAAAGCCGCAAGCTCGCCATGGCGAAAAAGATCGAAAATGCCTTTGGCGGCGTCAAGGGCAAGACCATCGCCGTGCTGGGCCTGACCTTCAAACCCAACACCGACGACATGCGCGACGCGCCCAGCCTGGTGATCGTGCCGGCCCTGCAGGCGGCGGGCGCCACCATTCGCGCCTATGATCCGGAAGGCGCCAAGGAAGCTAAAAAGCATCTGAATGTCGAAATGTGCGCCGGCACCTATGAGACGCTGCAGGGCGCCGACGGCGTGGTCATCCTGACCGAATGGAACGAGTTCCGGGCGCTGGACTTCGAGCGCGTCAAGGCGGCGCTGAAACAGCCGTTGATGGTCGATCTGCGCAATATCTATCGCCCCAGCCAGATGCAGGAAGCGGGCTTCTGCTATGTCAGCGTGGGCCGCAATTGACCGGCCGGACGGTCCTGGTCACGGGCGCGGCGGGCTTTATCGGCGCCGCGGTCTCCGCCGCGCTCCTGGCGCGCGGCGATGCGGTGATCGGGATCGACGATCTGAACGACTATTATGACGTCGGGCTGAAACAGGCGCGGCTGGCCCGGCTGGAGGGACGGCCGGGCTTTCGTTTCATCCGACTCGACATTTCGGACCGCCAGGCAGTGATGCCATTGGCGGGCGAACCGATCACGGAGATCGTGCATCTGGCCGCCCAGGCGGGCGTGCGCTATTCCCTGGTCAATCCCTATACCTATGTCACGGCCAATGTGATGGGCCAGGTGGTGATGTGGGAACTGGCGCGGCAATTGAAAGCGCTCCGGCATTTCGTCTATGCCAGTTCCTCCTCGGTCTATGGCGCCAATGAAAAGATGCCCTTTGCGGTGGGCGATGCCGTGGAGCGGCCGACCTCGCTCTATGCCGCCACCAAGCGGATGGACGAGCTGATGGGCCATACCTACACCCATCTCTACGGCATCCCCGCCACCGGGCTGCGCTTCTTTACGGTCTATGGACCCTGGGGCCGCCCCGACATGGCGCCCATCCTGTTCGCCGATGCGATTGCCGCCGGAAAGCCCATCGGCCTGAACAACAATGGCGAGATGTGGCGCGACTTCACCTATATCGATGACATTGTCGATGGCGTGCTGCGCGCCGCCGACCGGCCGGCGGCGGGCGCCCCGCCGCACAGGATCTACAATCTGGGCAACAACAAGTCCGAAAAGCTCACCGATTTCCTGGCCGCGCTCGAGCAAGCCCTGGGGAAGAAGGCGGTCATCGATCCTCACCCCCTGCCCCCCGGCGATGTTCTCAAGACCTATGCCGACATCGACGCCACCACCCGCGACCTGGGTTTTGCGCCGACCACGCCCATCCAGGTCGGCGTACCGAAATTCATTGACTGGTATCGCGAATACTACCGCGTCTGATCGCGGGCAGGAAAATCGGCCAGCCGTTTCAGCGGTGGGGCGCAGACCAGCGTGAACAGCAAAGCCAGCACCGAAAGCAGCAACACCGCCAGCACCACCAGTGCCGTCAGGACGGCCCGCGCTATCGCCTGGCCGATGGTGTGCCCTGCGGCGAGCGTCAGGCGCACGCCAGAAGACGGGCCGCCTCCGGCCAGTCCCGCACCAGCCGCGCGGCGCCGGCGGCCGTCAGGCGGTCGCCAAGCGCGTCATGCGCGTGGCCGCCGCCCAGGAAGCCCCACACCGTCATGCCCGCGGCCCTGGCCGCGAGGACGCCATTGACGCTGTCTTCCAGCACCAGGCAATCGGCGGGCGGCACGCCCAGTGCCGCGGCGGCATGCAGGAACAGATCGGGTGCGGGCTTGGCTTGCCTGACATGCTCGGCGCCATAGACATGCGGCGCGAAATGGTCCCACAGGCCAGTGCGCTTCAGCTTTCGTTCAAGCCCCGCGATCGAGCCCGAGCTGGCGATGGCCTTGGGCAAGGACACGCGCGCCACGGCCGGACCCGCGCCCGGCACCTCGGTCAGTTCCGCCATCATCACGGCCCGCAGCCGCTCGGACTGGCGAATGGCTTCCGCGATGGGCCGCCCAAGGCGCGCCCTGGCCTCCACATCGATCGCGGCGTGATAGGCGTCGGTGGAAAGGCCCATGAAGCGCACGGCATAATCGCCAGGCTCGAAATCCAACCCCTGCTCGGCGAGCATCTCCAGCTCAACCTTCAGTGCAATGACTTCGCTGTCGACCAAAACACCGTCGCAGTCGAAAATAACCGCCTTGAAGGTCAGAGTCAGGCCGCCTTGCGGGTCTTGAGGAAGCCGTCCATGCGCTCCAGCGCCAGGAGGATATTTTCCGCCGAATTGGCATAGGAGAGGCGCAAATAGCCTTCGCCCAGGATGCCGAAATCGGGCCCGCCGATCAGCGCAACGCCGGTTTCATCCAGCAGCGCATTGGCCAGCGGCTTCGCCTTCCAGCCCGTCTGCTTGATATTGGGGAAGGCATAGAAGGCACCCTTGGGCGTGATGCAGGAAACGCCCGGCAGCTTGTTGAGGCCTTCGACCACCAGCTTGCGGCGCTTGTCGAACTCCGCGCGCATATGCGCCACGGCATCCTGCGGCCCGGTGAGGGCGGCGATGCCGGCATACTGGGTCGGCGCATTGACACAGGAATGCAGGTTCACGGCCAGCTTGCGGGCATAATCGTAAAGCTTGCCGGGGAAGATAGCATAGCCAAGGCGCCAGCCGGTCATGGCATAGGTCTTGGACCAGCCATTCAGCAGAATCAGCCGGTCGCGCAGGGAGGGATAGTTCAGCAACGTGACATGCTCCTGCCCGTCGTAAGTGAGCTGGTCATAGATCTCGTCGCTCATCACCGCGACTTCGGGCCAGGCTTCCATGCCCTTCACGAATTTCTCGACCTCGGCCCGGGGAGTGACGCCACCGGTGGGATTGGCCGGAGAATTGATGATGATCAGCCGGGTCTTGTCGTTGATCAGGGCAAGGGTTTCCTCGGCGGAAAAGGCAAAGCCGTTTTCCTCGCGGATCGGGATCGGCACCGGCGTCGCGCCGGTATATTCGATCATCGAACGATAGATGGGGAAACCGGGGTCCGGATACATGATCTCGACGCCGGGCTGGCCGAACATCAGGATGGACATGAACATGGTGGGCTTGCCGCCCGGCATGATCATGACCTCTTCGGGCGATACCGTGGCGCCCAGCCGCTTGTGAAGATCCGCCGCAACCGCCTCACGCAGGGCAAGAATGCCGGTCGCGGGCGTATAGCCGTGATGGCCGTCCCTGAGAGCCTTGATCGCCGCTTCCACAATATGGTCGGGGGTGCGGAAGTCCGGCTGACCGATGCCCAAATTGATGATGTCGCGGCCGGCGGCGGCCAGGGCGGTGGCCCGCGCCAGAACGGCAAAGGCATTTTCTTCGCCGATACGGTCGAAATTGGCGACGGTCTTCATGGGGCTCCCGGCCTTATATTGTGGGGTGCCCGTATAAAGCCTTGGGCATCGCGATGCCAGTGGCCTTTCGGCCCGCCGGGGGCGGGGCCGAAAATTCACATGGATTACCGGAAATTAGCCCAGATAGCCCTTTTCGCGCAGATGACGGACGATCGCTTGCGCATGGGCCTCCGGCGAGGCTTCCACCGTGTGGATGGTCAGTTCGGCCTTTTCCGGCGCCTCATAGGGGCTATCGATGCCGGTGAAGTTCTTGATCTTGCCCGCCCTGGCCTTCTCGTACAGCCCCTTGGGATCGCGCTGCATGCAGACTTCGATGGGGGTGTCGATGAAGATTTCCAGGAACTCGCCGTCGCCCAGGAGCTCCCGCGCCATGCGCCGCTCGGACCGGAAGGGTGAGATGAAGGCAGTCAAAACGATCAGGCCGGCATCCACGAACAGCTTTGCGGCCTCGCCGACGCGGCGGATGTTCTCCACGCGGTCGGCGTCGGTGAAGCCCAGATCCTTGTTGAGGCCATGGCGGACATTGTCGCCGTCCAGCAGATAGGTGTGCTTGCCTTCGGCTGCCAGGCTCTTCTCCACCAGATTGGCGATGGTGGACTTGCCGGATCCGGACAGGCCGGTGAACCACAACACCGCGGGCTTCTGCCCCTTCATGGCGGCGCGGGCCTCTTTGTTCACATCCAGGGCCTGCCAATGCACATTGGTGGCGCGCATCAGCGAGAAGTCGATCATGCCCGCGCCGACGGTCGCATTGGTGAAGCGATCGATCAGGATGAAACCGCCGGTGTCGCGATTGTCCCGATAGGGGTCGAAAGCCAGTGGCTGGGCCAGGGCGAAATTGCAGTAACCGACCTCGTTCAACGACAAAGTCTTGCCGGCCAGATGGTCCAGGCTGTTCACATCCACCTTGTGCTTGAGGGCGGAAATCTGGGCCGGGACGGTGGCCGTGCCCAGCTTCAGCAGATATTGCCGTCCCGGCAGAAGTTCCTCTTCCGACATCCAGAGCAGATGCGCGGCAAACTGGTCGGAGACCGCGGGACGATGCTGCGGATCGGCCAGGACATCGCCGCGGCTGATATCGACTTCATCGGCCAAGGTCAGCGTAACGGCATCGCCGGCAACCGCTTCGCTTCTGTCGCCATCCATGGTGACGATACGGGTCACGGTGCTGGTCTTGCCGGATTTGGCCACCGCGATGGCGTCGCCAGGCCTGACGCGCCCGCTGGCCACGGTTCCGGAAAAGCCGCGAAAATCCAGGTTGGGACGGTTCACCCACTGCACCGGCAGACGAAAGGGCTTGGCGGCCAGGCCCGAATCCACATCCACAAGTTCCAGATGGGCAAGGAGCGGCGGGCCGGAATACCAGGGCGTCTGGGCGGATTTTTCGATCACATTGACGCCGAAGCGCGCCGACATGGGTATGGCAACCTGGCTGACGAAATTCAGCGGCGCCGAGAATTGGTGGAAATCCGAGACGATCCGGTCGAATACCTCTTGGCTATAGTCCACCAGGTCGATCTTGTTCACGGCCAGAACGATGTGACGGATGCCCAGCAGCGAGGCGATATAGGCATGGCGCCGGGTCTGGGTCAGAACCCCCTTGCGGGCGTCGATCAGGATGACCGCCAGCTCGCTGTTGGAAGCGCCGGTCGCCATGTTGCGGGTGTACTGTTCGTGGCCGGGCGTGTC
>CAYFKU010000013.1:30150-30591 GCA_964343955.1 uncultured Rhizobium sp.
ATAGGCCACATCGATGGTGATGCCCTGCTCACGCTCGGCTTCCAGTCCGTCCACCAGCAGCGCGAAATCGATATCCTCGCCGGTGGTGCCGAATTTCTTGCTGTCCTTTTCCAGGCTGGCCAGCGTGTCCTCGAACAACAGCTTGGTATCGTAGAGAAGGCGCCCGATCAGGGTGGACTTGCCGTCATCGACGCTGCCGCAGGTCAGAAAACGCAGCAGGCTCTTCTTTTCCTGGGCGGCGAGGAATTGCTGCAAATCGGATGGGGCGTTCATCTCAGAAATACCCTTCCTTTTTCTTCTTCTCCATCGACGCCTTCTCGTCGCTGTCGATCAGACGGCCCTGGCGCTCGGAGGTGCGAGCGGTGAACATCTCGGTGACGATGGCTTCCAGCGTGTCCGCCTCGCTCTCGATGGCGCCGGTCAGGGGATAGCAACCCAGGG
>CAYFKU010000013.1:30601-45232 GCA_964343955.1 uncultured Rhizobium sp.
TTCGATCTTTTCGCCGGGGCGCAGCTTCATGCGTTCGTCATCGCGCATGATCAGGGTGCCGTCGCGCTCCACCACCGGGCGCCGCGCCGCGAAATAGAGCGGCACGATGGGGATATTTTCCGCCAGGATATATTGCCAGATATCCAGCTCGGTCCAGTTGGACAGGGGGAATACGCGGATGCTTTCGCCCTTGTTGATGCGGGTATTATAGACGCGCCAGAGTTCGGGCCGCTGGTTCTTGGGATCCCAGGCATGGGAGGCGCTGCGGAAGGAGAAGATACGTTCCTTCGCCCTGGACTTTTCCTCGTCGCGCCGCGCGCCGCCGAAGGCGGCGTCGAAGCCATATTTGTCGAGCGCCTGCTTCAGCGCCTCGGTCTTCATCACCTGGGTATGGAGCGACGAGCCGGAATCGAAGGGATTGATGCCGCGCCTGATGCCGTCCTGATTGATGTATTCGATGAAATCCAGGCCCAGCCGCTTCACGGTCTGATCGCGGAATTCGATCATCTCCCGGAATTTCCAGGTCGTGTTGACGTGCATCAGCGGAAAGGGCGGCTTGGAAGGATAGAAGGCCTTCATCGCCAGGTGCAGCATGACGCCGGAATCCTTGCCCACGGAATAGAGCATCACCGGATTGGCGAACTCGGCCGCCACCTCGCGCATGATGTGGATGCTTTCCGCCTCCAGGCGCCGCAAGTGCGATATTACAGTCTTACTGCTGGACAATTTGATGTATCCCGAAACCGAAGTGTGAAATAGTCTGGCCGCTGCCAGTATGCAAGGCGATTACGGACACAGGGTTTATTTCAGGCACTTATTTCAGGATTTTTGCGCTGGTATCGGGGGGCACGGCCTGCTCTTCGACCGCAAAGCGCAGCCGGCCCACCGCCCGCCCGTCAAAGGTGCGGATATTGACCTGCCATTGCCCCGGCCTGGGTGCGCTCTTGAAGGTGTAGAAGCGAAAGCCATCCTCCCGCCCCCCTTCTATGGGGACAGACACACGCTGCTGGCTCTGCCATCCCTTGTCGGGGGCAAGCCATTGCCAGTCATGGACGATGCGGGTGGACAGGCCATGGGGGGCGAAGACCGCATTATAGACATAGAGCCGGGCGCCCTTCTGGATATGCAGAATGGGACGGGTGCCGAACAGCGCCTGCCATTCGGGCGGCTCCTGCTCCTGCTGCGCCACGAAATCGCCGCCTGCCCGCTTCACATGGTGATAAACGCCAGCGTCGGTCAGGACCAGGGGCAGCGGCGGCAGGACGCGCAGGAAATAGGCGGCATTCAGGGCAAGGGCGATCAACCCCATGCCGGCATAGATCTGCATGCGGGCGCCGCGATAGCGTTCATGTCCCAGACGCGCCAGCGCCTGCATGAACAGGAAAAACAGCGCCAATGCGACCAGCCCGCTGGCCAGAAAGGGCAGGCGGCCGATGCGCCCGATCACCAGGGGCACCAGCAGAATGGCGTAGGAATAGATGGCGAAGAAGAACAGCAGCGCCGAAAAGACCAGCCGCGCATGGTAGCGGCGCATATATTCGTTGCCGATGAATATGGCCGCCATGGCCAGCAGGAAGGGCCAGGAGGATGTCAGGGAGGCGCTGCGGATATAGAAAACGCAAAAGCCCGACAAAAGGCAGCCCAGCGCGAACTGGGTTATGACGATCAGGATCGTGCGGGTCTTGTCGGAAGGCTTGCTGCCGTCGGGCCGGGATTCCAATACATGCAGAACGGCGATCGAGATGCCGGCCACCAGCAGATAGACGATGAATACCGCTTGGACCAGCGCATGATCGATGCGCCCGAAGGTGAGGCTGTCGAAGGCAAAGCCGCCCGCCAGCGACAGAGCGGAAAGTTTGCGCTCATGCCGGCGGGCCCAGCTTATGGCCGGGTCGAAGGCGGTGCTGTTGAAGGCAAGCATGATCCCTTGGTCTTATGGGGGAGCCGGGCCGATAACAAGGCGGTGAATGCGGCAATTCGGCGGTTTTCACGCTATGCTGGCCGTCAATAATTGTCTCAGGGAATTACAGAAGGAGCATGGGAATGCGATTGGTGCAGTTGCGCGAGACGGATGGCCGGCGGGAGCTGGCGGTGCTGGCGGAGGACGGCAGCGCCCGCCTTATTGAAGGCGTCTGCACGAGCTATGAACTGGCCGGCCGCGCCATTGCCGAAAGGCTGACGCTGGAGGGGATGGCCCAAAAGCTGGGCCTGGGCGGTGCTGTCGATATCCGCCAGGCGCTGGCCGAGAAGCGGGTTCTGGCCCCCCTGGACCATCCGGACCCGGCCCATCTGGTCGTCACCGGCACCGGTCTGACCCATCTGGGCTCCGCCGAGGGCCGCGACGCCATGCACAAGAAGCTGTCAGGTGCAGCCGGCGAAGCGCCGCTGACCGACTCCATGCGGATGTTCAAGCTGGGACTGGAGGGCGGCAAGCCCGCACCGGGACAGACCGGGGTGCAGCCGGAATGGTTCTACAAGGGCGACGGCGACAGCGTCGTGGCGCCGGAACACGCCTTCTCCTCACCTGCCTTTGCCCAGGACGGCGGCGAAGAGCCGGAAATCGTTGGCCTCTATCTGATCGGCGCCGACGGTACGCCCCATCGGTTGGGCTTTGCCCTGGGCAATGAATTCTCGGACCATGTGACCGAGAAATTCAATTATCTGTGGCTGGCGCATTCCAAGCTCAGGCAATGCTCATTCGGGCCCGAACTGCGCACAGGCCCCCTGCCCGCCGCGGTCACCGGCGCCTCCCGCGTTCGCCGCGGAAATGCAGTGATTTTCGACAAGCCGTTCCTGTCGGGCGAAGAGAATATGAGCCACACCATCGCCAACCTTGAGGCGCATCACTTCAAGTATCAGGGCTTCCGCCGTCCGGGCGACGTGCATGTGCACTTCTTCGGCACCGCCACCCTGTCCTTCAGCACGGGGATCAAAACCCAGGACGGAGATGTGTTCGAGATCGAAGCGGATGCTTTTTTGTTTCCGCTGCGCAACACGCTGGGCACCGCACCGGCAACGCCGTTCTTGGTGGCGACGCTCTAACTGTTGAAGCGCCGTTCCCAGGCGATGGCGGAGGCGATAATACCGTCTAGGTCTTCATGCGCCGGCGTCCAGCCCAGCTCGCGCTTGATGCGGCCGGGATCAGAAATCAGGGTGGGTGGATCGCCGGCTCGGCGGGGACTTTCCTTCACCGGCAGCTTGTTGCCGGTCACGCGCTCCACCCCGGTGATGACCTGGCGCACCGACGTGCCTTTTCCATAGCCGACATTGTAGCTGGTCGAGGCCGCCCCGCTCTTAAGCGCGTCCAACGCCAGTAGGTGCGCAGCAGCCAGATCCGTCACATGGATATAGTCGCGCACCCCGGTACCGTCGGGGGTGGGATAATCGGTGCCGAAAATGTCCAGATACGGTACACGCCCCAGCGCCACCTGCGCCGCGCGCTTGATCAGGTGCGTGGCCTTGGGCGTGGACTGGCCGGTGCGCCCGGCGGGGTCCGCCCCCGCGACATTGAAATAGCGTAGGACCATGTGGCGCAGCTTTGTGGCCCTAGACACATCCTCCAGCATCCACTCGGTCATCAGCTTGGAGCGGGCATAGGGACTGATGGGCGCCTTGGGCGAGATTTCGGCCAAAGGCTGGGCTGCGTCCTCGGCATAGACGGTGGCGGTAGAGGAAAAAATCATCTGCTCCACCCCAGCAGCGACACAGGCGGCGATGACGGAGCGGGATTTGACGACATTATTATCGTAGTAGGCAAGTGGATCAGCGACTGATTCCGGCACCACGATGGAACCGGCGAAATGGATCACGCTGTCCACGTCATGGTCTGCGATGGTCTGGCGCAGCAGCGCACTGTCGGCCACATCGCCCTCGACGAAATGCGCGCCCGCGCCCACCTGTGCCTTCACGCCGGTGGACAGGTCATCCAGCACCACCACCGCATCGCCGCGGTCCAATAGAGCATGAACAGTGTGGCTTCCGATATAGCCGGCGCCACCGGTAACGAGTGTGGCCATGACTTTACCTCTAAAAGAATCAACCTGAAAATAGGACCATCATGCCATTATGAAAGTCCCTTCCAAGGCGGTCATCTCCAGCTGCTCAAAGCCGAGCACGCAGCGCCACTTCGATGGCGGCCGCCGCTTCCAGCTTGCCCAGTCCGTCGCGCAGGAATACGCGTTGCAGCAGAGCCTGGGCGCGTTCCTCCGGCTGCAAGGCGCTGCCAGTTAGCGCGAGCGTAAAATCGGACACCGCCGCGTCTGTGTCGACCAAAAGTTCGCGCGCCAAGCCCCGGTACAACAACAGCCGCCCATGATCGCCGGGGCCCGCCTCTTTCAGGCCGGCCTCTGCCAGGTTGGCGGCCTGGGTGGCGTCACCCTTGTCCAGCGCGGCCTGAACCTCGGCAATCAGCACAGAAGCTGGCGCGGCTTGACGGCCGGGGCCAGCCCCGCCCCCCCAAACGCCAATCCACGCAAACTTTTCCATTCCAGGTCCGGTTCCCTGCCAAATCCTTGAAACTGGACAATAATGGCGGGCCCATGCCATGAAACAGGTCGTTTCGAAAACCATCCCCCGCTCAAATCGATGACCGCTGCAAAACCCGTCCGCAAAGCCGTTTTTCCCGTCGCCGGCATGGGAACCCGTTTCCTGCCCGCCACCAAGGCCATCCCCAAGGAGATGCTGCCGGTGGTGGACAAACCGGTCATCCAGTATGCAGTGGAAGAAGCCCGCGAGGCCGGGATCGAGCAGTTCGTGTTCATCACGGGCCGCGGCAAGCATGTCATCGCAGACCATTTCGACCATGCCTATGAGCTGGAATCGCTACTGGAGCAGCGCGAGAAAAACACCGAACTGAACAGCCTTCTGGAAATGCTGCCCAAGACTGGATCGGTGGGCATGATCCGCCAGCAGCAGCCGCTGGGCCTAGGCCATGCAGTGTGGTGCGCCCGCCACTTCGTGGGCAACGAGCCTTTCGCGGTGTTGCTGCCGGACGACCTGATGGTAGGTAAGCCGGGCGCCCTGTCACAGATGATCACCAGCTACAACCAGGTAGGCGGCGGCATCATCGTGGCGGCCGAAGAAAAGCCACTCACCGAGGTCAAGCGCTATGGCGTGGTCAATCCCGGAGCGGTCAAGGGCAATGCCACCGAAGTCAAAGGCGTGGTGGAAAAGCCCGCCACCGGCACCGAGCCATCCAACCTGTGCGTCATAGGCCGTTATATTTTGCAGCCGGAGATATTCGCCATCCTGGACAAGCAGGAACGCGGCGCCGGCAACGAGATCCAGCTGACTGACGCCATGGCGCAAATGATCGGCAAGACCCCCTTCCATGCCGTGAAGACCGACTGTTCGCGCTTCGATTGCGGCGACAAGGTCGGGTTCTTGCACGCCAATATCGCGGTGGGCCTTTCGCGCCCAGACATAGCGCCTCACTTGTTTGCCATCCTAAAGGATTTGGTGTGATTGGTTTGAAAAAGGCCGAGAAAGGAGCAGCTTTTGCGCTGGCCCTAATCTTAAGTGGATGCTCCTCAGCCGGATCCAACAACTCTAATTACTGGAATCTTTTTCAGCTTCTTAAGCAGAGCTGGGCCGCAAGTACGGGACACGTACGTGTGAGTTACGAACAGGTAGCAGCAGTCCCATATGCTAGCCTTGGTTACAGGTTAGATGGCGGCAATCAGATGATGCTGGTTTTGGCTACCGACACCGATGGAGACCTTTTGTGGACTTCTCCATCCCGTGTTGTGCTTGTAACAAGAAACGGGCGCATCGTTCGCAGCCTCGGCCTTGGACATGATTTGGCAGCCCTCACAACATCTGACCGCTCCGCTAGTCCCGCCCCGATAGCGGCACTCAAGGCTCCATTCACTAGCTCAAGGTTAGAAGATTTTCCCGATATTGGCCTATACGGCGTCTTGATTACGTGCCAGGCCAGACAAGTTGGCCGCAAAGGCATTATGATTTTGGGGAAAAGAATTGCCACCATGCGGGTAGATGAGGCGTGCCGAAGTGCCAATCTGGACTGGTCGTTCGTAGACAGCTTCTGGCTAGACGCTGACAGCGGCCTGGTTTGGCAATCTCGACAGCATATACATCCTAAGGGCGGAGTGATCGAATTAGAGACACTGCGTCCGCCAGGATAAATAAAAAGGGGAACACGCCCTTTTTTGATTTCTTTTACAACGAAATAAGAATTATGGCGAGGTCGTGGTTGTAGCGCTCAGCGTCCCCTTGCCGTTGCTGCTTACAGCAAGACCTATTCCGGCCCCTACAAAACCAACACCTGCGATGATGAGAAGGGCATTTTGACTTGTGACCTGTGCTTTCTTAAGGCCTGCAGGCTTTCCAGCCTTCAGAGTGGTTTCTGCAAAAGCACTTGTGGCCATAAGGCTGGAGACCAAGATAATTGCAGTGAAAGTTTTCATAAAAATGTCCAACTTTTTGAGACACAAAAAAACAGTCTAATCCGATACTAAGCCCAGGCAGTACCTATTTGAACCAAGTAAACTAAGGATTGATGACTATCTTAAGAAGTTCTTTACATGTGATGCCACATTGCAACACAACTCTAAGAATCTGATTTTTCTCAAATATTTTGAAATTTGGCTTTTCGCAGCCCATAAGCTAACCAAGAGCTGAAATAAAAAGTCTCAAATGGCGTCCATGATTTATCCAGTTATCTTGTCTGGGGGAGCAGGCTCACGCCTATGGCCCCTCTCACGCAGCCTTTATCCCAAGCAGCTCCTCTCGCTTATGGGAGAGAATAGCCTAATTCAAGACACCGCACTGCGTGTGCGCGGGAGCGCGTTTTTTGACCCCATCGTAATTTGCAATCTTGAGCATCGCTTTTTGATTAGTGAGCAGCTCCGCAAGGCGGGTGTCATACCAGAGGCTATTGTATTGGAGCCGGTTGGCCGCAACACGGCGCCAGCTGCAGGAATTGCAGCCCTCATGGTGGCAAAAAAAGACCCAGACGGGCTTTTGCTTTTAATGCCTGCAGATCATGTCATCTCAAATCATGGCGCGTTTTTGAAAGCTTTAAGCCAAGCACAAGCAGCAGCAAAGAAAGACTATCTTGTCACCTTTGGGATTACGCCTGACGCTCCCGAGACCGGTTACGGCTACATCAAGCGCGGAGCAACATTAGCAGGTCTTGTAGGAAGCTATGGGGTAGACCGCTTTGTCGAAAAGCCTGACGCGCAAACAGCAGCCAATTATATCGCGGATGGCAGTTATAGCTGGAACAGCGGACTTTTCCTCTTCAAGGCGAGCGCATTCTTGGATGAGTTGGAGCGCCTGGAGCCCCAGATGCTGGAGGGTTGCCGCGCAGCCATTGCCAAAGGAAGACAAGATTTAGACTTCTTTCGGCTAGAGAGCGAGAGTTTTGCTAAGATCAAGTCCGTCTCTATCGATTATGCCATCATGGAGAAAACGCATAAGGCGGCCATAGTGCCAGCCAGCATGGGCTGGAGCGATATCGGCTCGTGGGACCAGCTTTGGAGTGCAACGGCCCATGATGAGAGTGGCAATACGATCAAGGGCGATGTGATCACGAATAATACTCATGACTGCTACGTCCAGAGCCAAGGCCCCCTGGTAGCAACTGTCGGCTTAAAAGACATGATTGTCGTAGCAACAAGCGATGCAGTTCTTGTCAGCCATAAAAATACGTCTCAAGACGTCAAAAAAATAGTCGAGACATTGGATAAAGAAGGGCGAGAGATACGCAACAGTCATCGCAAAGTCTTTCGCCCCTGGGGCGCCTATGAGAGCATTGACAGTGGGAGAAATTTCCAAGTCAAGCGGATCACAGTTAATGTGGGTGCAAAACTTTCTTTGCAAATGCACCACAAGCGAGCAGAACATTGGATCGTGGTATCGGGTACTGCGCGTGTCACATGCGATGATAAAATCACCACATTAACGGAAAACCAATCCACCTATATCCCGCTAGGGGCCAAGCATAGGCTAGAAAATATTGGCCAGCAGCCGCTTGAGCTTATTGAAGTGCAGTCAGGCTCTTATCTTGGCGAAGATGACATTGTGCGATTTGAAGATAGCTACGGAAGAAGCTGAAAAAAGCAGCTCCTCGCAGTAAATCTGGCACAAAAGCCCGTTAATTAAATTCAAAACTCCGTTTCACAAGTATTTGCTACTGCTTGGCAAGGACGGCTAGTGAAGCAATGGTCACTGCGAGCTGGCTCATAATTCCTGTTACATCAAGAACCATTTGCCGAGCATAAAGTGGCGCAATATCTCTTGGCACTACGATAGTTGAACCGGGTACAATCTTTTCTGAGCTAAAGCTAAGCCACGAGGTCTGCGCACGGTGCGCTGATCCATCAGGCTCAACAATAAACATCATATCTTCATTGGAAAACTGAGCAAAGCCACCAGCTTTCTTGATGTAATCTTCAGCTGTCATACCGGGACGGTAGCTAATGCTTCCGGGCTGCATGACTTCACCAAGAACAGAAATGGTTGAGGGCCGCGCCGGGACAAAGACGGTGTCGCCTGCCTCAAGAGCAATATCTTGATTGGGATTTGCTGCCAGCAAACTTGGGTCAGCTGATACAGCAACCCGACCAAGAGGGCGCTGGGAACGAAGCTGGGTCACAAAACTCTGCACGGCGGTAAAAGCCTCGCCATTTATCTTGTCATTACCAACCCTGGCCATACCAGAAATAAGCTGACTTTGGATTTCGTCGGCTACCCTTTGGTAGCCCTGCCTCTCAACTTCTGCTGCACTTTTGCGCAAGAAGACCGCGCCAGAAGGATAGGCCGTACTGGTAAGTCCGCCGGCGCGTAACAAGAGATCAGACATCCTATCACCGCGGCGAATGCTATAGGTGCCAGCGTAACGGACTTCACCCTGGATGGTGACGGTTCCAATATTTGACTGTGTAAAGACTTTCCTAAACTGAATTTGATCGTGAGGGCGAATAATATAATTTGCCAAGGTGCCCTGGCGCAGAGGAAGTGTCATGCGCTGGCTCTGGCTTTTTCCGCCTGCTACATCCACGGCTGTGGTTAAAAGCTCAACGCCGCTTTCATCAGCCCAACCCAAAGTTCCCCCGGCGGCCTGCACAAGATCTGCAAGACTTGCGTTGCGGCCAACAAGATAGGCGCCCGGCCCACGCACGGCGCCATCAATTTGCGCCCTATTTTCGATCAGAAAATTAATAAGAACCAGCGGATCAACTTCCAATTGACGGCTTAATTCACCAAAAGTTCCCACTTCCTGATTGCTGGCAAATGCGCCCACGACAGTAGGCTGTTCTTGAAAATTTGCAGCCGGCTTAGGTGCCTTTTCAGTCAAGGAGGGCACGGAGGAATCTGTCTGTGCTTGTACTGCGGAACTAGATGAAGATGAAGTTGCCGCAGGATTAGTCGGCGCCTGTAAGCCTATTGCCTGCCCAGACGAAGTAGGCGCCTGCAAGGGTATACCAGTGACAGAGGAGATTTTGGCAGCATCTTTTGCCTGGCTCATCTGCGCCGGCGTTGGATTGGGAACCCCTCCTGTGGCAGTAAGTAGAGACTGCTGATAGGCCTGCTCGCGCAGGAGGGCCTCACTTGAGCCAGGAGCAGGATTATCCATTATCTCAAGTATGATGCTCCTTTGCATGTCAGGAGGAACGGCCGAAAAATCCTCCTGACCATAAAAGTTTTCTTCATTCCGCGTTAAATCTGTCAGCGAAGAATTCAGTGTTGGATTACGCAGCTGATTCTGAGCACGAGAAAGTCTGCTCAGATAGGTCTGCACTACATAACGAAGTAGAGCCGACTCTTGGACTGATATAGGCCTTACCAAGTCATCAGATTGTAGCTGCATATCCTCGGCACCGCGAAGAACGGCAACGGGGGTAAATACAACTGGGGTACGCAGTAAGGTATTTTGATCTTTGCGAACGATGATACCAAACAAAGTGTAGGGCGAGGCTCCAAGCGCGCCAGGCGCCTTAAGTATTTCAGATAATTTGGTGCTTTGGCCGACGGCGAATTGGCCAGCAAGACTGACCCCGCCAGAAAGGGTTGCAGCTGCCATTGGCTGATTGGCATCAAGCTCTACGCGCAAAATTTCACTATCGCCTATGACTTGGTTTTCATCGCCAATAGTAACGAGCTTGATTTGTCCGTCAGGACTAATGCGCTGGACATTTAATCTATAGCGACCACGAACCTCTTTGCCGCCTGCAAGGGCAACCAAAGTACGTACTGTCATTCCAGAGGCTCGGCTGGAGAGCTCATAAATTCCCGGCCTCCTAACAAGGCCAGTAACGGCAACTGTTGCCCCCAATGGCGGAACCACAATGCGGTCTCCATCTGCAAGGCGCAGTGAGGGCGGTGAACCAGATGAGGCAAGGACGTCGTACAAATCAACGATCTGGTCATGGCCAGCTCGTTGAATATGGATATTACGCAAGGACCCGCTTTTGCGGACACCACCCGAAAGAGCCAAAGCATCAATGACAGAAGAAAGTCCGCCCAAGACATGCTGCCCGGGATTGTTAACCTCGCCAGTTACAAAAACGCTAACCTGTCGCACACTGGCAACGGAGGCCACCACATCGGTTGCGACATAGGCTCGGCGAACAGCAGCTTCTAAATCTTGGCGAAAATTTCCAAGGCTACGGCCCATGGCAGACAGGGGCTTAAGCCGGGGAAGAAGCACTTGGCCATTGCGATCAACTGTTGCGCGAAAATCATTATTCTCTTGGCCACGAAGAGAAACGATAAGCTGATCGCCCGGCCCCAAAAGATAGTCATCTTGCACAGCACCGGTCTGTGTAATGGCAATGCTCTGAGCCCGCCCCAAATTGTCATATCCGAACTGAGTAAGCCTTGCCCCCGCCCTAGCCGACAAGATTTGTTCAAGGCGGGAGGGCGGTGCAGGTATTTTGGGAGGGACGGCGGCATAGACCTGCGTGCCCATGTCAGGCTGAAGTCCCTGAATGGGAAGATTTGCCTGCGTACGCCCCTGCTGAAGCTGCTGGGTAAGCTGCTGAACATCCATTCCGGCCGGGACTTGGGCATTTGTTGAAGAGGCGCCCAAAATGCCAAGCGCAAACAAAAACGGCGCGCCAAACAAGACGGCACCCTTGAATGATGACCAGTGCTTAGACTTAGTTGAAATCATGGCGTTCCCTTAATGGGAATCTTCTAGCATAAGAAGGCCAGGCATTGTATAGAAAAATTACGCTTATCCATCGTCTTAGCTTGTTTTGATACATGAAGTTTAGAGGCCCTCACAAAGCCTTTATCACTAGGCGCATGACGTGCAGGGATTATCAGCAGTGATCATGGTCTTGCGCCCCAATTTAGCAGTAATCAAATCCTGCCGTCGCCTCAAAAAGCTATTTCTGCTTTCGACTGCTTTTTGGGCTTCTACTTTTTTATCTGCCGCAGCCCAGGAAGTGCACCCCCCTACTTTCACAAGCCTGGGCACCGTAGGTCTTTTGGATATGCCAAGTGCATTTACAGCTCCCGATGGAGCCTTTGCATTTGGCGCCAGCTACATGAAGGGTACCCAGCATTACAATTTGAGCTTTCAGGCCCTGCCCTGGCTTGAGACGTCTTTTCGCTACAGCGGCCTGTCGCACTTTGATGCTGGATACCCAGTCTATTGGGATAGAAGCTTTGGCGCTAAGGCAAGAATTTTTGATGAAGGCATTTTAAGACCAGCCATATCAGTTGGTATTGACGATATTATTGGTACGGGGATTTATAGCGGCGAGTATGTGGTCGCCTCAAAACATATTGGATCTGTTGAATTAACCGCAGGTATGGGATGGGGCCGCTTTGGAACGGCCAACCAAATCAAAAACCCAATTGGCTCTCTTGTGCCATCGTTCAAAAAAGACGTGGCCTTAGGAACTGATCCTGGAAATGTATCTGCAAGGTCCCTGTTTCACGGCAAAGACGCCGGTTTTTTTGCTGGTGTCGCGTGGGCCACACCCATTGAAGGCTTAAGCCTTATTGGGGAACTGAGCAGTGATGGGTATCAGCGACAGAAGCAAACACAAAATTTTCATCCCAAAAGCCAGCTCAATCTTGGCCTTTCCTATCATGTCAGTGACGCAACACAGCTCCACCTTGGATATTTATATGGGACAACCATAAGCGGCGGCCTTACTTTTACTGCTGACCCAACAAAGTCCCCATACCCAACCCGTCTTGGTGAGGCCCCGCCCACTCCATTAATTAGGCCGCCAGAGGAGCAGGAAGCTGCCCTTAATAAAATAGCAGGCCGAGAAAGCGAGCTTGGCGATAAAGCACTCAAAATAAATACGTCATGGCAAAGCAGGTTTGTTGACAGGCTTCTAGAAAATCCTGCAATCGAAGATGTCAGCTTTTCAGGCAGAAGACTGAATATCGTAATAAGCAATCCAAAACCTAGCCACGCTTTTTGCTCTGATATTGCAAGTCTTGCCCAGGCGCATGGGCTCGACCTTCGGGAAGTTTGGGTTCGCGATAAAAAAAATAAGCCAAGCCAAAACTGTTCCGTCCAAAATTATACTCTGGTCAACGAGCCAAGTTTCTCATTTGGAGGAATTGGGGCAAAAAGTCTGCAAAATGCTCAGAGCCCTGTTTTAATTGATGCAAGCATCTTGCTTCCCAACATAGATTACAAATCAGCAGAGAAACAATTTAAGACTGACGCAAAGAAGCAAGGCGTAATCATTGATGCCCTTCAATTTTCGCCAAGTGTAGCAACAGTCTATTTTACCAATAACTTATATCGCACCGAAAGTGAGGCATTAGACAGGCTCGTTCGCCTTCTGATGAATGACACCCCCCCTTCCATTGAAAAATTTAGGCTGATCTCCACAAGCAGTGACATTGCCCAGCAGGAGTTTGTTTTTTTAAGGTCCCCCCTTGAGCGCATCCTAGGCGAGCAGGACAAAGAAGCCAGCGTCTTTGATAGCCCGGTCATGATAAAGAATGCGCCACCCAATAACCCCATTCTTATCAGCCAGCTTAAAAAACAAGAGCCGCAATTTGGCTGGAATATTTACCCCCATCTTCGGCAGCAGCTTTTTGATCCCAACAACCCAGTAGGTGTTCAAGTATTGGGCGCTCTTGAAGCTGGTCTGTCGCTTGCACCAGGCTTATCAATATGGGGGCAAGGCGAGGCTAGCATTTTTGATACGTACCGAACGGATCGGCCATCGGATTCAGTGCTTCCTCATGTGCGTACTGATTTTGTGAAATATTTCATACAAGGCAAATACGGTATTGGCGCCCTTCAAGCCAATTACCGGACCAAACTTACTCCCCAAATTTATGCTACCATCAAGGCTGGATATTTGGAGAGCATGTTTGCTGGCCTTGGCGGTGAAGTTCTTTATCGTCCAGATGGCGCAAGATGGGCCATAGGTGCAGATCTATATGAGGTTAAGCAGCGCAATTATGATCGCCTTCTTGGTCTTATGCCCTATCGCGCAACAACCGGCCACGTGACGCTTTATTGGGATGCGCCATTTTGGGATTTAAATTTTCAGCTTCGTGCCGGACAATATTTGGCAAAAGATCGCGGCGTGACTTTTCAAGTCACAAGGCGCTTTTCGACCGGATTTGAAATCGGCGTCTTTTTTTCCAAAACCAATGTCTCGAAAGAACAATTTGGTGAGGGCAGCTTTGACAAAGGAATTATCCTACGTATCCCTCTTGATTGGGTAACACCCTTTAATACCCAATCAGAATTTTCGACAATGTTGCGCCCCACGCAGCGCGACGGCGGTCAGGTCTTGTTAGGTGATGCAACGCTGTATGAGGAAACACGGCGCTCAAGCCAAAGTGATTTTGCAAGTTCTGGGATCACGTTTGCCGAAAATTAAAACTGCAACAGAAAAAAATTATAAGCGTTCATTTATTCGCTAAGCCTTCGAAACCGAGGCCCCGCTTTAATGCTCTTTGCGACTTCTATTTTTGCCTGAAGACAGGCGTGAGGCAAAATCACCACGCAACCAAATGGAGCCTCAAAAGAGTTGACCCTTTGGGGGCCAGCCCATATGGTCCGGCTTGCAAAAGAGCCCGTAGCTCAGTGGTAGAGCATCTGACTTTTAATCAGAGGGTCGATGGTTCGATACCATCCGGGCTCACCAGCCCCTTCCCTAAAAACTTCCCCCTAGCTTCTGTAGACTTGGCCTACCGCAAAATGGCCACAGGGGCTCATCCGGTAAGGTCTTCCAGGCGTTTAAGCCCTTTAGAGGGTTGCCCCCTGCCACCTTGACTGCCCCTTAAGGCTCAAGGACCAAGCCCCAATTTGGCTTTTTGAACCCCGAAAACGGTCTTTTGAGCACCACCCCAAAAATAAGACTCTGATTAGTCTAGGTTTTTTGGCTTCGTTTTCTAGAATTGGGCGTTTTGGGTTTCTCTGCCTCCTGGCTGAGGCGCCTCGAAAGATCTTTTGAGAGAAGAATGCCTGGGCCATGGGCGTTGTCTTCGTAGAGGAAGGTTAGTCCTTCTTTAGAAAGCTCCTCCGCTATCCTCGAGACAGTGGAGTTATGGACCCCCCCTCCCGCTTCAAACCTAACAAGGGTGTTCTTGCTTACACCCGTACGCTTTTCCAATTCGAGAAGACCCCAGCCTAAGGCAGCCCGGCTCATTTTTGAGTGTATAGGCTTAAAC
>CAYFKU010000013.1:45242-46666 GCA_964343955.1 uncultured Rhizobium sp.
TGTTTGGGCGGTTTTGTAGTGGACCCCAAGGCCAGCCTCAAAACGTATCAAGGTTGTTTTGCTCAGGCCTGTTCGATTTTTGAGCTCCATTTGACTCCAACCAAGCGAACTCCGAGCCATACGAGCATGGATCGGAGTAATCATGGCTGTTGACTTATAGTACGTTTATATGTACTTTTGGTACATATTTCTTTTATTAAGGTACATATAAAGAGGCTATAAATCAATGAATGCCGCCCAAAATATAAAAAATGAGCTTAATAACTACCTGATTCTTTCCGCCGAGCTCAAAGAGCGCTTTGCAGGACTGGACGACGAGACCCTCACAGACACCCTGGAGGGAGCCAGCGGGCTCCATGAGGCCATAGCTGGGGTGGTGAGGTCCTCCCTCCAGGATGAGGCCCTCATAGAGGCCCTAAAGGCGCGCCTGGAGGATCTGGGTGCAAGGCTGGAAAGGCTTAAGGGGCGGTATGAGAAAAAACGGTCCCTGGCCTGCTGGGCCATGCAGGAGGCTGGCCTCAGCAAAGTCTTGGCTGAGGACCTGTCGGTGGGCCTCAGAAAGGGCTCTGAGAGACTGGAGGTCCTAGATGAGGCAAAGGTGCCCCTAGAGTATTTTGTTCTTCAGCCAGCAAAGCTTGATCGCAAGTCGCTAGGCCAGGCCCTCAAGGGCGGAAAAACCGTCGAGGGAGCCCGCCTCAGTTTGGGTGAAGATACAATCCAGGTCAGGGTGCGCTGACATGGGCTTTTCTTCGGCTCAGATTAAGGCCCTTTCGGGCAAACTGGACAGGCGACACGTCCATACAAGAAAGCTGCACGACAAAAACATCGACTATATCGAAGGCTGGTTTGCCCTATCTGAGGCCAATGCGATCTTTGGCTTTGGAGGGTGGGATAGGCAGACCATCCAGCTCGAGAAGCTCTTTGAGAAAAGCTCGGCTAGCGGAACAGCCTGCTCCTATATGGCCAAGGTCAAGGTCAGCGTACGGGCAGGCGAAAGCCTCATCATCCGGGAGGGAAGCGGTATCGGAACCGCTCAAAGCCTGAGCCCTGCCGATGCTTTTGAGCGCGCCATCAAAGCAGCTGAGACGGATGCCACCAAGAGAGCTCTTGCCACTTTTGGTAACCGCTTTGGCCTTTGTCTTTATGACAAAGACCAGGCCGGGGTAAATAAAAAGTCTGAACCTAAAACTTACTGTGCAAAGGCGCCCGACGGCAGCGAAATAGGGTCAGACCTTTCGAAAGAAGCTTTCTGCTCGGCTCTTCGACAGCTCATAGGCCAAGTATCAGACCAAACGCAGCTTTCATGTCTTTGGGCCTACAATGCCCCAGAAATAAAGCAGCTAAGGCTCAAAGAGCCCTCACTTTGTACAGGCAAGGGGCGCCACTTCTCAGATGTCTTGGAAGGGCTCTTTGAAACAAGGCGC
>CAYFKU010000013.1:46676-47143 GCA_964343955.1 uncultured Rhizobium sp.
CTCCGATACACGTCATTTAGCTAAGACTGAGGCAGATGTGCCAGGGCCAGGGCCTGAGGTTCCAAGAGCTCATTTCGAAACAAACTTGTCTGGCCGGATCGATAAATCGGCACTCAGCCTTTCTGTGGTAAGGCGCATTCGTGACAAGGAGCATATCCGTAAAGTTGGCACCCTGCCCTGCCTAGTCTGTGAAGACACACCCTCCCACGCACATCACCTGACTTTTGCGCAAGCAAGGGGCTTGTCTCTTAAAGTCAGCGACGAATATGTCGTCCCGTTATGTGCTGTTCACCACAATGAGCTTCACCGCTCAGGGGCAGAGGAGCTTTGGTGGAAGAGGCTCAATATAGAACCACTGCCATTGGCCCATAGCTTTTGGAACAGCCATATGTCATCAAAAACAGGCGCTAAGGCGAGTATGTAAAAGACAGGCAACGAGGGGAGATTCGCCACGTTTTGTAGCCCAC
>CAYFKU010000013.1:47248-47562 GCA_964343955.1 uncultured Rhizobium sp.
AAAACGCCTTTTCAGGAGCCCTTATGCGTAACAAACCCTC
This sequence comes from uncultured Rhizobium sp., assembly GCA_964343955.1. GTDB lineage: Bacteria > Pseudomonadota > Alphaproteobacteria > Micropepsales > Micropepsaceae > Rhizomicrobium. Next base: position 47,289 of record CAYFKU010000013.1, read on the forward strand.
ACAAGCAAAAATTGAAGCTAACCGAGCTAATGCGCGACTAAGTACCGGGCCAAGATCAACGGCCGGGAAAATGAGATCACGCACCAATGCAATAAAGTCAGGCCTCTACACTCGGGCGTTTGTATTGGAAGGCGAGGACTTCCAAACCTATCAAAAGATAAAAGAGGACATCTGGGCAACCTACTCGCCACAGAACTCTATCGAGGAGGCCTTAGTGCAACTGGTGATAGACGACATCGTGCGTCTAGGACGACTGCGCCTAACAGAAGTAGAA
>CAYFKU010000014.1:0-2604 GCA_964343955.1 uncultured Rhizobium sp.
GAAGGGCTGATCGCCCTGACCGGCGGCCCCGGCGGGCCGGTGAACCAGCTTCTGCTCGATGGCCAGCGCCATGCCGCCGAAGAGATGCTGGCAAGAATGGCGGCCGCCTTTCCGAACCGGCTGTATGTCGAGTTGCAGCGCCATGGCCTGGCCGAGGAACGCGCCGCCGAAGAGGGGCTGGTGGACATGGCCTATGCCATGGGCCTGCCGCTTGTGGCGACCAATGATGTGCATTTCGGCCGCGCCAACATGTATGCCGCCCATGATGCGCTGCTCTGCATTGCCGACGGAACTTTCGTGTCCCAGGAGGACCGGCGGCGTCTGACCCCCGAACATCGTTTCAAGAGCGCAGGCGAGATGGCGGCGCAGTTCGCCGACCTGCCCGAAGCGATCGAGAATACGGTGGAAATCGCGCGCCGCTGCGCCTTCCGCCCGGTCAAGCGCAAGCCCATCCTGCCGGTCTTCAATCCGGAATCGGGCAAGACGGCGGAAGAAGAACTGAAGGCGCAGGCCGAAGCGGGACTGGATCGCCGCCTGGCCAAGGCGCCGCGGGCGGCCGAGCGGCAGGTCTATGACGAACGGCTTGCCTATGAGCTGGGCATCATCAACCGCATGGGCTTTCCCGGCTACTTCCTGATCGTGTCGGACTTCATGAAGTGGACCCGCGCGCAGGGCATTCCGGTCGGGGTGCGCGGTTCCGGCGCGTCCTCTCTGGTGGCCTGGGCGCTGGACATCACCAATCTCGATCCCTTGCGGTTCGGACTGTTCTTCGAGCGGTTCCTCAATCCCGAACGTCTCTCCATGCCGGACTTCGATATCGACTTCTGCCAGGAGCGGCGGGACGAGGTGGTGCGCTATGTGCGCGACAAATACGGCCTCGACCGGGTGGCGCAGATCATGGCCCTGGGCTCGCTGCAGGCCCGCGCGGCGGTGCGCGATTGCGGCCGCGTGCTGCAGATGCCGCTGGGCCTGGTCGATCGCATCGCCAAGCTGATCCCCAACCCGCCGGGCAAGAGCATTTCCCTGCGCGAGGCGCTGGATACCGAACCGCGGCTGCAGCAGATCGCCGAACAGGAGCCGATCGCCCAGCGCCTGTTCGAGATCACCGAGAAGATCGAAGGTCTCTACCGCCATGCCTCGACCCATCCGGCGGGCGTGGTGATCGGCGACCGGCCGCTTGACGAGCTTCTACCGCTCTATCGCGATCCGCGTTCGGACATGCCGGTGACCCAGTTCGACTATGAGGATGCGGAAAAGGCCGGGCTGGTGAAGTTCGACTTTCTGGGCCTGAAAACCCTGACCGTCATCGCCAAGGCCGAAGAGCTTCTGAAAAAGCGCGGCATCGAGCTGCACACCCAGACCATCGATTTCGACGATCCGGGCACTTTCGAGATGCTGTCGCGCGGCGACAGTGTCGGCGTGTTCCAGATGGAAGGCGCCGGCATGCGCGATCTGCTGCGCAAGATGAAGCCGAACCATATCAACGACCTGGTGGCGCTGGTGGCGCTCTATCGTCCCGGCCCGATGGAATCGATCCCGACCTATATCGCGCGCAAGAACGGCAAGGAGCCTGTGGAGTATCTCCACCCCTCACTGGAGCCGATCCTCAAGGAAACCTATGGCGTGATGACCTATCAGGACGATGTCATGCGCATCGCCCGCGAGCTCGCCGGCTACACCATGGGCGAGGCCGACATTCTGCGCCGCGCCATGGGCAAGAAAATCCCCGCCGAGATGATTCCGCAGCGGGAAAAGTTCATGAAGGGCGCCGCCGAACGCAAGATCGCCAAGGATGTCGCCGAAACAATCTTCGAACAGGCGGAAAAATTCGCCGGCTATGGCTTCAACAAGGGTCATGCCGCCGCCTATGCCCAGGTCGCCTATCAGACCGCCTATCTGAAATCCAACTATCCGGTCGAATTTCTGGCCGCGTCCATGACGCTGGATATCGCCAATACCGACCGGCTGAACATTTTCCGCCAGGAAGCGCAGCGGCTGGAGGTGAGGGTGGCCCCGCCCGACATCAATGTCAGCGAGGCTGTGTTCACCTGCGATGCCGGCAGCCGCACGGTCTTTTACGCCCTGGCGGCGGTGAAGGGCGTCGGGCGCCAGGCCATGGACCATGTAGTCGAGGTGCGCAAGGCGGGCGGCCGATTCCGCAGCATTTCCGATTTCGCCCGCCGCATCGACCCGCGCCTGGTCAACAAGCGCGCCTTTGAAAATCTGGTATGCGCCGGCGCCTTCGACAGCCTCAACCCCAATCGCCGCCAGCTTGTGGAAAATTCCGACCGCATCCTGGGCGGCGCGCAGGCGGCGCAGCGCGAACGGGAATCGGGGCAGGTCTCGTTGTTCGGCGGGGGCGGCGCGGCGGAGGAAATCCGCCTCTCCAGCATTCCCGACTGGCCGGTGCATGAACGGCTGGGCGAGGAATTCTCGGCCATGGGCTTCTATCTTTCGGGCCATCCGCTGGATGCCTATGGGCCGGCGCTCAAGCGCCTGGGCGCCACCACCTATGCGGCGCTGGTGGAAGACCGGCGGCGGGGCGGCTTTTCCGCCAAGATTGCCGGCACGCTCATCAAGAAAAGCGAGCGGCGCGGGCGCAGC
>CAYFKU010000014.1:2614-6363 GCA_964343955.1 uncultured Rhizobium sp.
TTCGAGGTGATGCTGTTTCCCGAAGTGCTGGCGGCCAGCCGGCCGCTGCTGGAGGCGGGCAAGTCGCTGCTGATAAAGGCAAGCGCCGAATGGGATGGCGACGAGCTGAAACTGCGCGCCGCCGCGATCCTGGACCTGGACGTTGCCGCGCAGCAGGCAGGCGAGGGGATGGTGGTGCGGCTTTCGGATGCCTCGTCGCTAGGGCAACTGGCGGCCGAGCTGAGCCAGGCCGGCAAGGGGCTGGTCAATATCATCGTGCCCGGCGCCGCGGGCGAGGAAGTCGAGATCGAACTGAAGAAGCGGATCGCGGTCAATGCCACGCTTCGTTCCCGCATCGCCGTTCTTCCCGGCGTGATGTCCGTCGAGGCTGTCTAGTCCATCCATTCGCGCCCGGTATTTGAGTTCAGGGACCGCGATGTCGGCTTGCGGCGCAAAGTGGACAGGGCCTGGCGCGGATCATCTTGGAAATCAGCAACATTGGTTTCGGCAATCTCCTCCACGAGGAGCCGTCGCTGAGCGACAGGGTGCGGCACTTTTCCGGCCTTGTCCGGGAAGGCGGTCGCTCGCTTCTGGCAATCATAAACGACGTACTCGACTATTCCGAAATCGAACGGGAAAAAAATCGTCATATCGCTCAGTCCATGCTGGGTTGGCGACATAGCGGGAGACGCGGTGGCCCTTCTGGGCATCCAGCCAGAAACAAGGATTCTGCCGCTGGCATTGCAATGCCCGCCGGAACTGGACGGTTTCGAAGTCATGCACGAACTGCAAAGCCGGGAGGCTCGCCTGCCGGTATTGATCGTGTCCGCCCGCAGGGCGGTCGATGACGTCCGCAAAGCCATTGGCCTGGGCGCCGATGCCTTTCTGACCAAGCCTTTCGATGACAAACTTCTTCTGGAACGGGTCGAGCGGCTCGTGAACCCGCCGCGACTGCCGGGCAATTTTTTCATCATTTGATGCCGGTCATCGGGCGGGATTTTTCGCAGCGCGATGCAGTCGCTCCAATGTTGGGCCCTGGCTTGGGCATGCGGTCGTCAGCCGGATTGTGCGGGCACATGGCGGTCGTTTGGTGGTTCGAAGCGATGCGGGGAAGGACAGCACGGGGAAAATCCTCGCGCATGCAAGGCCGACGGCTGATTTTGGCCAATCCGGTCTATGCGGCATGGATTTGACCCAACGCAAGGACGCATGATGCCGGCGGGATCACCATGCCGGTTTCAGGGAGGATGACATGAAGATCAGTCCAGCCCGCATCGGTATCACCTTCGGTTTGTTCCTGGCGCTCCTGCACGCATCATGGGCCGCGCTTGTCGCCTTCAAGCTGGCCCAACCCGTCATGGACTTCGTCTTCTGGGCGCATTTCATCGCGCCGCCCTATCACATCGAGCCGTTCGAGATGGGGCGCGCGGCGATCCTGATCGCCCTGGTATTCACGTCAGGCCTGGTGTTCGGTTCCGGTGCGGCAGCACTCTGGAACCTGATGGCAGGCGGCCGCTATCGCCAATAGCGGAAGCGCTGTTCCGGCTGGCGGGGTGATCGTGCGTGAGGACCGGCAAACCCGGTCACAGCTTCCGGATCGCGCCGTCCAGCCGGTCCAGCGCCTGTGACAGGCGCGCCGCATCCTGGGCAAAGCAGATGCGAATGTAAGAATCGTCGCGCGGATCGCCCAGGCTGAAGGCCCAGCCGGGCGAAACGCCGACCTTGTCGTTGCGGACCATGTCCTGACAGAAGCGCAGACTGTCGTTCAGGCCGTCGATATGCAGGAAGCCGTAAAAGGCGCCTTCGGGGCGAAGCCAGCGCACCCGGTTCTGGCGGCCGATCCAGGCATCCACCACATCGCGGCCGGCGCGGCAGCGCTCCAGCAATTCGCCGCGGAAGGCATCGCCTTGCGGCGACAGCGCCGCCAGCGCGCCATACTGAACAAAATGCGTCGCGCCGGTATTGTTGCACTGGGCCATGGCGGCCGCGGCCGGCTCGACCCTTTTGGGATGCACCAGCCAGCCGATGCGCCAGCCCGTCATCGCCCATGGTTTGGAAAAGGAATTGATGGCGAAGACCGCATCCTCGTCATCGGCGATCGACAGGAATGATGGTGCATGGGCGGCGCCGTCATAGATCAGGGTGCCATAGACTTCATCGGCAAGGATGGCGATGCCGCGCTTTCTGCAGAAATCCAGAATGGTCTTCTGTTCGTCCGCCGTCAGCATCCAGCCTGTGGGATTGCCCGGCGAGGCCAGGAACATCGCCTTGGTGCGTCCGTCGCAGGCGTCGAACAGCTTGTCCAGGTCCAGATGCCAGCGGCGGGCATTCCAGTCTTCATCCAGGCGCACCAGCCGCGGCTCGGCGCCGACCACCCGGGTTGCCTGGAAAATGTTCGGCCAGATGGGCGAGACGATCACAACATTGTCGCCGCTCTCGCACACCATCTGCAGCGCGGTGACGACGCCCAGCATCGCGGCGCCCGGAATGGTGATGCGCTCGATGGGAATGTCGGCGCCGATGGTGCGCTTGTGGAAATCGCGCAGCGCCTCGCGCAGGGGCTGGATGCCGCGCGCGTTGGTATAAAAGGTCTTGCCGTCATCCAGCGCCTTGATCGCGGCTTCGCGGATGAAGGGCGGCGTCACCAGGTCGGTCTCGCCGAACCACAGGGGCAGCACATCGGGATTGCCAAGCCCCAGCAGGGTCACCTGGGTGATGCCGGAGGGCTTCAGGTCAAGAATGGTCTGGCGAACAGGGTCCGGGCCAGCAAGGTCAGGGCGAGTCATGGGGCGTCAATATCACTGAAAGCCTTACCGGCCCATAATCGCGGCATGGAATCATGGCCGCCAGTCCTCAGATGGCATTGGCCCCTTGCGGGCTGCGCAGTGCTGTTCGGCCTTTACGGCTGGGCGCTGGTTATCGCCACCGGCACCGGGCATGACGGCGCGATCGGTCCGCACTTCAATGCCCTGGGCGCCGACTGGGTGATCTTCCTGGCGGCGGCCCGGGCCATTTTCAGCCACGACCTTCCACATATCTATGACCAGGCCTGGATCACAGGCGCCACCAACAGCCAGTTCGCGCACTGGCTGTCCGCGCCGCTGCCCTTTCCGCTTTTTCCCTATCCCCCGCTTTATCTGCTGTTGATCGCGCCCTTCGCCCTTCTGCCGGTGGGGGCTTCGCTTCTGTTCAGCCAGCTCGCGCAGTTCGCCCTTCTGGCCTGGGGGCTGCGAAAGCTCGCGCCGGATCACGGCTTTCTGTTTCTCCTGATCGGCGTGCTGCTGGCGCCGGCGGCCTCCAACAATGTGCTGGCCGGTTCGAACGCGGTTCTGGTGGCGGCGCTGACCGTCGGCGGCTTTGCCCTGCTGGGCACGCGGCCGCTGGTCGCCGGCGCGCTGCTGGGCGTGCTTGTCTTCAAGCCGCAATATGCGCCGCTGCCGTTCCTGGGCCTGCTGGCGATGGGTCAGGGCAGGGCGCTTGCCGCGGCCATCGGCAGCGCGGCAGCCCTTTGCCTTCTCAGCGCCCTGCTGTTCGGCCCGCAGGTCTGGCTGGACTGGATCAATGTCTATCTGCATCCCCAGACGGTCTCGGGCGTGAACGCCACGGACTGGGGCCATAGCTGGGACGAAAGCGTCTCGACCTGTCTCGGTTTGCTGGGCGCGCCCCATGGGTTGGCGATGGCCGGGCAGGGGGCCGCCATTCTGGCCGCCATCGCCGTGACCTGGCGGGCCTTTCGGGCCCAGCATCCCCAGCGCCTGGCCATCCTCTGC
>CAYFKU010000014.1:6373-7416 GCA_964343955.1 uncultured Rhizobium sp.
CTGCTGGCCAGCCCCCATGTCTCCAACTATGACCTGATCCTTGCTGCCGTCGCGGCCCTGCTGGCTGCGGGCAGCTTTCCCGCCGGTTCCCGGCCCCTGGTCGTGGTCCTGCCCCTGGCCGCCTGGCTGGCCCCCCTCTTCAATCCGCCCCGGGCCATGCCCCTGGGACTGGTCACGCCCCTGCTGCTTTTGGGCCTGATCGGGCTGCTTTTGCACCAAAATCCGGCACAAAACCCCTTGCACATAAGGGGTTAGGCCCCTATAAGCCCCGCCATCTCGCACGCGCGGGTGGCTTTCGCCGGGTATTCCGGCGGCGCCGTCCGGTGGCCTCTCCAATGGGGCTAACCCGCGCGTCTGGCCAACCGGTAAAGGAGAACTGATCCATGGCTCTGCCAGAATTTTCCATGCGCCAGCTGCTCGAAGCGGGCGCCCATTTCGGTCATCGCCAGCAGCGCTGGAATCCGAAGATGGCGCCGTTCATCTACGGCCAGCGCAACGACATCCATATTCTCGACCTGACCCAGACCGTGCCCCTGCTGCACCAGGCTCTGGTCGCGCTGCGTGACGTCGCCGCCGGCGGCGGCCGCATCCTGTTCGTCGGCACCAAGCGCCAGGCCAGCGAGCCCATCGCCGCCGCCGCCAAGCGCTGCGCCCAGTATTATGTGAACCATCGCTGGCTGGGCGGCACGCTCACCAACTGGCAGACCATCTCCCACTCCATCCGCCGCCTGCGCTCCATCGAGGAAACCCTGTCCGGCGCCGAGAATTCCGGCCTGACCAAGAAGGAACTGCTGGGCCTTCTGCGCGAGCAGGACAAGCTGGAGCGTTCGCTGGGCGGCATCAAGGAGATGGGCGGCCTGCCGAACATGCTCTTTGTGGTCGACACCAACAAGGAATCCATCGCCATCGCCGAAGCCCGCAAGCTGGGCATCCCGGTCACCGCGATCCTGGACTCCAACTGCGATCCGGACGGCATCGCCTATCCGATCCCGGGCAATGACGACGCCGCCCGCGCCCTGGCGCTTTATTGCGACCTGGCCGCC
>CAYFKU010000014.1:7426-10552 GCA_964343955.1 uncultured Rhizobium sp.
CCGCCCGCGCGGTGATCGATGGCCTTGGCCAGAGCCAGGCCGCCGCCGGTGTCGATCTTGGCGCGGCGGAAGACGTGTCGGAAGCCGGCGCCGCCGAGGCCGAACCCGCCACCGCCTGATTTTACAATTCTGACGTCCGGGCGCGCGAGATTGCGCGTCCGGACTTAAGGGAGACCGACATGAGCAACATCACCGCATCCATGGTGAAGGACCTGCGCGACAAGACCGGCGCGGGCATGATGGACTGCAAGAACGCCCTCAACGAGACCAATGGCGACATGGAAGCCGCCATCGACTGGCTGCGCAAGAAGGGCATCTCCAAGGCCGCCAAGAAGTCCGGCCGCGCCGCCGCCGAAGGCCTGATCGGCGTCGCCGTCGATGCCAATACCGGCGTGCTGCTGGAAGTGAATGCCGAAACCGATTTCGTCGCCAAGAATGACGAATTCAAGAGCTTCGTGAAGGACGCCTCCAAGCTGGCGCTTCAGGAAGGCGGAAACCTGGAAAAGCTGCTGGCGGCGCCGATGGGTTCGTCCACCGTGCAGCAGACCCTGACCGAACTGGTCGCCAAGATCGGCGAAAACATGACCGTGCGCCGCGCCGCCGCTCTCAGCGTCGATCCGGGCGTGGTCGCCGCCTATGTGCACAATGCCGCGTCGCCCGAGCTGGGCAATATCGGCGTGCTGGTCGGCCTGAAGTCCAGCGCCGACAAGGACAAGCTGGCCGCCCTGGCCAAGCAGCTCGCCATGCATGTGGCGGCGGCTTCGCCCCTGGCCCTGACGCGCGAGCATCTCGACAAGGCCGTCGTCGAGCGCGAGTACAATGTCCAGAAGGACATCGCCATGCAGTCCGGCAAGCCGGAAGCCGTCGTCGAGAAGATGATGGAAGGCCGCATGCGCAAATTCTATGAAGAAGTCGTGCTGATGCAGCAGATCTACATGCTGGACGGCGAGACGCCGATCGCCAAGCTGCTGGAAAAGGCTTCCAAGGATCTGGGCGCGCCGGTCGAGATCGAAGGCTTTGTCCGCTTCAAGGTGGGCGAGGGCATCGAGAAGGTCGAAGCCGATTTCGCCGACGAAGTGGCGCAGATGGCGGGCACCCGCTAACTCGCAATCTCCTCACCCTTGGACGAGCTCGGGGTAGGGAGGCTTCCTCATGCCGAGCTTGTCGAATCATGAGTTCGCAGGAGCGTCCATGACCGCCACGCCGAAATACCGCCGGGTCCTTCTGAAAGTGTCCGGCGAGGCGTTGATGGGATCGGACTCCTTCGGCATCAATATCGATGTCGTGGACCGCATCGCGCGGGACGTGAAGGAAGCCCATGACGCCGGCACCCAGATCTGCATGGTGGTGGGCGGCGGCAATATCTTCCGGGGCCTGGCCGGTTCGGCCAAGGGCATCGACCGTTCCACAGCCGACTATATGGGCATGCTGGCGACGGTGATGAACGCGCTGGCGCTGCAGGCCGGCATGGAGCGGGTGGGCCTGATCTCCCGCGTCCAGTCGGCCATCGCCATGAACAATGTCTGCGAGCCCTATATCCGCCGCCGGGCCATCCGGCACATGGAAAAGGGGCGGGTGGTGATCTTCGCCGCCGGCACCGGCAACCCCTTTTTCACCACCGACACGGCCGCCGCCCTCCGGGCGGCTGAAATGTCCTGCGATGCCATGCTCAAGGCCACCCAGGTGGACGGGGTCTATGACGCCGACCCCAAGAAGGTTCCCACCGCCAAGCGGTATGAATCCCTGAGTTATCACCAAGTGTTAGCCCAGAATCTGCAGGTCATGGACGCCGCCGCCATATCTTTGTCCCGGGAGAATGGCATTCCGATACTGGTCTTTTCCCTGGGTGAGCAGGGCGGGCTGGCCAAGGTCCTTCGGGGCGAGGGCCGGGCAACCATTATCGAAGAAAAATAAAGTGCTGACCGGGGTTTAGGGTAATCTCCGGGCGGGCGAATACCGGTAAAATGCGATTCCGGGGGGGCATGGAGCGACGGATATGGCTGACGCCTACAACAAGGACGAACTGGACCGCCGGATGAACGGGGCGGTCGCCACCTTCAAAAGCGAACTGTCGGGCCTGCGCACGGGCCGGGCCAGCGCCGCGCTGCTCGATCCGGTGAAGGTCGAGGCTTACGGCAATGTCGTGCCCATCAACCAGGTCGGCACCATCTCCACGCCGGAGCCGCGCATGATCACGGTGCAGGTCTGGGACAAGGGCCTGGCCAGGACGGTGGACAAGGCCATCCGCGACGCTGGCCTGGGCCTCAACCCGCAGATGGATGGCCAGCTCTTGCGCATCCCGCTGCCCGAGCTGAACCAGGAGCGGCGCAAGGAGCTGACCAAGCTCGCCGCCAAATATGCCGAAGCCGCCCGCGTGGCGGTGCGCAATGTGCGCCGTGACGGCATGGACCTGCTCAAGAAGCTCGAAAAGGACCACAAGATCGGCCAGGACGATCATCACACCAAGGGCGAGGAGCTGCAGAAGCTGACCGACGCCCATGTCAAGGATATCGACGCCGCGCTCCATGCCAAGGAGCAGGAAATCATGCAGGTGTGATGAGCGACACGCCCGCCCCCCTGCCACGGCATGTCGCCATCATCATGGACGGCAATGGCCGATGGGCCAAGAAGCGCTATCTGCCGCGCGAGGCCGGTCATTTCGCCGGCATGAAAGCGGTGCGCGAGACGGTGCGCGCGGCGTCCGATATCGGGCTTGAGCATCTGACCCTGTTCGCCTTTTCCAGCGAGAACTGGAAACGTCCCAAGACCGAGGTGGGCGCGCTGATGGGCCTGTTCCGCAGCTATTTCCGCAGCGACATGGACGAGCTGGTCGAACGCAATATCAAGGTTCGCATCATCGGTCATCGCGGGCGGGCGGCGTCGGATATCCTGCAGATGATCCGGGATGCGGAAAGCCGCACCGCCAGGAATACCGGCATGAACCTCACCTTCGCCTTCGATTATGGCGGGCAGGAAGAGATCGCGGCCGCGGCGCAGGAGCTGGCGCGCGCCGCCCGCGAGGGACGCCTGGATCCGGAAACCATCACGCCTGAACTTTTCGCAACGCGCCTTTTCACCAGCGGGCTGCCGGAATCACCCGGGCACGTGGCGCCATCGAGCGGTGGA
>CAYFKU010000014.1:10562-23797 GCA_964343955.1 uncultured Rhizobium sp.
CGACCGGGCCGTGCTAGAAGCCGCGCTGGCCCAGTTCACCGCCCGCGAGCGGCGCTTCGGCGCGCTGGACGCCCTGAGTTCCGGGGCGGTGGCGTGACCGTGAGCCAGCCTCTTCCGGGTCAGGGGATCAGGCGCGGCGGAGAGGGCCTGTTGCGCCTTGTGTCCGGCCTTTTCCTGGCTTTTGTCGCGATCGCGCTCGCGGTCCTGCCCTGGACCGTGCCCTTTGCAGTGGTGACGGTGCTGGTGATGCTGTTCGCCGCCCGCGAATGGCACCGCATGGTGCGCGCGCCCGCGCAGCGCCAGGTCGCAGACCTTCAGCCCATCCATGTGCAAACCATCGTCACCGGTGTCGCGGTGGCGGCCGCCGTCGCGGCGCTGGCGGTGGAGATGCTGCCGGTCGCCTTTGCCTTGCTCGCTGCGGGCGCGCTTGCCGCCTGGCTCCTGGCGCAGCGGCGCAACGACAATCCGCTCTGGCATGCCATGGGCGTGTTCTATATCGGCCTGCCCGCCCTTGCGCTGGTGGGTCTTCGCATCCTGCCTGCCAAGGGGCAGGGCATGTGGTTCATTCTTGGGCTGTTTGCGATCGTATGGGCGACCGATACCGGCGCCCTGGTGTTCGGCAAGCTGATCGGCGGCGCCAAGCTGGCGCCCCGGCTTTCGCCGGGCAAGACCTGGGCGGGCACGATCGGCGGCACCGTGATGGCGGTGGTCTTCTTCGCGCCCTTCATTGCAATTTTCGGCGCCGATATTCTGGCGGCGCTGCTTTTTGCCGCCGGCCTCAGCGTGGTGGCCCATCTGGGCGATCTTCTGGAATCGGCGATCAAGCGCCGCTTCGGCTTCAAGGATTCCGGCGGCCTGATCCCCGGTCATGGCGGCATGCTGGACCGGGTGGACTCGCTGTTCGCCGCCAGCGTGGCGATGGCGCTTCTGGTGTTCGGCCTTCATTTCAACCCGTTGTTTGGAGGCCGGGTATGAAACCGATCGCCGCTACCCGCATCTTCGACGAACTGCCGCCCATGGACGCCGTCCTGGCGCGCAGCGTGACGGTGCTGGGCTCGACCGGCTCCATCGGCGTCAACACGCTGGATGTGATCGCCCATATCCGCAAGCTGCATGGCGCGGCCGCCATGCCCATCGCCGCCCTGACCGCGGGCGAGAATGTAAAGGTGCTAATAGAGCAGGCGCTGGCGATGAAGCCGAAGCTGGCGGTGATCGGCAACGAGCAGTTGTTCGGCGAACTCAAGGCCGGGCTGGAAGGCTCGGGCGTCGAGGTGGCGGCCGGCCGCCAGGCGGTGATCGATGCCGCGGCCCGGCCATCCGATTTCGTGATGGTGGCGATCATGGGCGCGGCCGCCATCGAGCCGGCGCTGGCCGCGATCCGGCGGGGCGTGGTGGTGGCGCTGGCCAACAAGGAATGCGTGGTGGCGGCGGGCACGGTGTTCCGCGACGCGATGGAAAAATCCGGCGCCCAGGTCCTGCCCGTGGACAGCGAGCATAACGCCATTTTCCAGGTTCTGGGTTCGGGCGACGCCTCCGAGGCCGAGATGGTTACCATCACCGCCAGCGGCGGGCCGTTCCGCGAATGGAGCCTGGAGCGCATGCGCGCCGCCACGGTGGAAGAGGCGGTGGCGCATCCCAACTGGGCGATGGGCCGCAAGATCAGCCTGGACAGCGCCACCCTGATGAACAAGGGCTTGGAATTGATCGAGGCGCATTATCTGTTCGCCCTGCCGCCGGAAAGGCTGGGCGTGGTGGTTCATCCCCAGTCCATCGTGCACTGCCTGGTCTCGTATGAAGACGGCACCACCATGGCGCATCTGTCCGCCCCCGATATGCGTACCCCCATCGCCCATGCCCTGGGGTGGCCGCGGCGCATCCCGTCGCCGTCGCGCCGCCTCGACCTGGCCAGCCTGGGCAGCCTGGTCTTCCAGCCGCCGGCCCATGACCGGTTCCCGGCCCTCAATCTGGCCATCGGGTCCATGCGGTCCGGCGGCCTGGCGCCGACGGTGCTTAACGCTGCCAACGAAATTGCCGTGCAGGCCTTCCTGGAACGCCGTATCGGTTTCCTGGATATTCCGCGGGTCGTGGCCCAGGCGCTTGACGGCGATTACGGTTCCAACGGGACGGCGGGGGATCTGGACTCTGTGCTGGGCACGGATGCGCGCGCGCGTGTCCTGGCCGAGGAAATCTGCCAAAGGGTGGGAACGTAAGCATGTTTGAATCCGTCCGTGGACTGATCGCCTGGGGCCCGGTGGGCCTGCCCGCCTTTCTGTTCGTTCTGACCCTGGTGGTGTTCTTCCATGAGCTGGGTCATTTTCTGGTGGCGCGCTGGTTCGGCGTGAAGGTCGATGTCTTCTCGGTCGGCTTCGGCAAGGAAATTTTCGGCTGGAACGACCGCCGCGGCACCCGCTGGAAGATCAGCTGTCTGCCCCTGGGCGGTTATGTGAAATTCGCCGGCGACGCCGATGCCTCCTCGCGCCCCGATGTCGATGCCGCGTCGAAAATGTCGGCCGCAGAGCGGGAAGGGACCCTGGCGTTCAAGCCGGTCGGCCAGCGCGCCCTGGTCGCCGCCAGCGGACCCTTCGCCAATTTCGCCCTGGCCATCGTGCTGCTGACGGGCATTTTCCTCTATACCGGCCACTCGGCGGTGGCCCCTGTGGTCGGCGCCGCCCGGCCCGGCATGCCCGCGGCGGAAGCCGGCATCCGGCCCGGCGACTGGATCACCCGGATCGACGGGACCGAGATCACCGATTTCCAGCAACTGCCCCAGATCATTTCCCTGGCCAGCGGTTCCCCCATGGCCTTTTCGGTCAAGCGCGGGGACAAGGAGACCGTCATCTGGGTGACGCCCAGGCGGCTGCCCACCCGGGACATACTGGGCAATGACGTGAACCAGATGATGATCGGGGTCAGCCCCGATCCCAAGGCGCCGGTGACGCGGGCCTCCTATGGCCCGGTGGGCGCGTTCCAGGCGGCCTGCACGGAAACCTGGACCATCATCAAGACCACGCTGCTGGGAATCGGCCATATGGTCACCGGCCATGGCGGCACCGACCAGCTTGCGGGCCCCATCACCATCGCCAAAATGTCGCGCCAGGTGGCTGATATCGGCTTCCTGCCGCTGCTGAATCTGGTGGCTATCCTTTCTGTAAGCATTGGCCTGGCCAACCTTTTTCCGATTCCGCTCCTCGACGGGGGGCATCTTCTGTACTATGGAGTGGAGGCTGTTTTGGGGCGTCCGCTCGGGGAGCGGGCCCAGGACGTCGGATTTCGGCTTGGGCTGGTTTTGGTGCTGGGGCTAATGCTCTTCACGACCTGGAATGACCTGGTTCGGCTGAATCTTTTCTGAAAACCAGGTGTCCGTCGGCCAGCGGACCCCGTGAGAGAGTTGACCGGACGCGAGGATGCGGACATTGCGCCTTAAGAGCTTGTTGCGCGCGACCTCCGCCGGCCTGGTGCTGGTGCTTGCGGCCGGGCCCGCAATCCGTCCGGCAATCGGCCAGGTCCGTGCCGGCGCCGCCGAGCGCGCCAAGGAACTGAACCAGCAGCAGCCCAACAATGCCGCCGTCAATGCCGCCGCCAATCCGGCGGGGCAGGCCGCCGCCGCCGCGGCAGCCGAGGCGCCCCGGGTCATTCAGCATATCGTGGTGCGCGGCACCCAGCGCGTCGAGCAGGGCACGGTCCTGACCTATATCGGCCTTCGGGAAGGCGACAATTACACCCCCGCCGATGCCGATGCCGCGCTGAAGGCGCTGTCCGTCACTGGGCTCTTTTCCAATGTCAGCACCAGCTTCGATGCCGCGACGGGAACCCTGACCATCCGCGTCACCGAGAACCCCATCGTCAATCAGGTGGTGTTCGAGGGTAACGTTAAGGTCTCGGACAAGGACCTGACCAAGGAAGTCCAGATCAAGCCGCGCGCCGTGTTCACCCGCGCCAAGGTGCAGGCCGATGTCCAGCGGATCATCGAACTGTATCGTCGCAACGGCAAATTCGCCGCTCGCGTCGATCCGCAGATCATCCAGCGGCCGCAAAATCGCGTCGATCTGATCTTCTCGATCACCGATGGTCCCACCACCGGCGTGTCCCGCATCAATTTTAGCGGCAACAAGGCGTTCAACGGCGATACCCTGAAGGGCCAGATCGCCACCGAGGAAAGCCGCTGGTGGAAATTCCTGGCCAGCAACGACAATTACGATCCGGACCGGCTGCAGTTCGACAAGGAGTCGCTGCGCCGCTACTACATCAATCGCGGCTATGCCGACTTCAAGGTCTTGAGCGCGGTGGCCGAGCTGACGCCGGACCGGCGCAGCTTCTATCTGAACTTCACGGTGGACGAAGGCCGGCGCTACCGTTTCGGCAAGATCGACATCACCTCCAAGATCCGCGAACTGCCCGCCAGCCAGCTTCGGCCGCTGGTGAGTGTCCAGGAAGGCGATATCTATTCGCAGCAGGACGTGCAGAAGGCGCTGGACGCGCTGACCAATGCCGCGGGCACCAAGGGCTATGCCTTTGCCGAGGTGCATCCGCGCCTGAAGCGCAATCCGGCCAGCCGCACCATCGATATCGGCTTCGAGATCGTGCAGGGCCCGCGCGTCTATATCGAAAAGATCAACATCTCCGGCAATACGCGCACCCATGACGATGTCATCCGCCGGCAGTTCCGGCTGCAGGAAGGCGATGCCTTCAACCGGGTTCTGATCGACCGTTCGCGCAGCCGCATTCGCAGCCTGGGCTTTTTCAAGGATGTCGAGGTCAAGAATGTGCCGGGTACCCAGCCCGACCGCACCACCCTGACCGTGGATGTCCTGGAACAGTCCACCGCCGCCCTGTCGGTGGGCCTGGGCTATTCAACCATGACCTCGCTTCTGGGCGAGGTCAGCTATACCGACACCAACTGGTTCGGCCGCGGCCAGAATCTTCGCGTGTCCCTGCAAGCTTCCTATATCACCAAGCAGGCGGTGTTCAGCTTCACCGAGCCTTACTTCCTGGACCGGGAACTGGCGGCGGGCTTCGACATCTATCAGACCCAGACCAACTTCGATCAGGCCACCTATCAAAGCGACTCCACCGCCTTCGTGGCGCGGCTGGGCTTTCCCATCTCGGAATACAGCTCGGTGTCGCTGAGCTACAGCTATCAGATCCAGAACACGCGCCCTTATGCCGGTGCGCCGCTGGACGTGCAGCTCGCCGCCGGCTCGCTCTATGGCTCGATCATCGGCTTCACCTACAATTACAACGATCTGGACGACGTCAGGAAACCGACCTCCGGCTCGACCTTCTCCTTCTCCCAGAGCATGGCCGGCTTCGGCGGCAACATGAAGTTCCTGAACACGGGCGCGGTTGCGGCGACCTATACGCCCATGTTCGAGGGCGCGATGGTGGCATCCTTGCAGGCCCGCGCCGGCTATATCACCGGATATGGCGGCGCGCCGGTGCCCTTCTATCAGCGCTTCTTCGACGGCGGCGATACCTTCCGCGGCTTCGCCCTGGCCGGCATCGGCCCGCGCGATATCGTGGCGCCCAGCAATACCGGCGCGCTGGGCGGCACGGTCCATGCCATCGGCACGGCCCAGGTGCGCTTCCCGTCCCTTATCCCGGAAAGCTATGGCATCGGCCTGTCGCTGTTCACGGACTTCGGCACCCTGGGGCGGGTGGACAATCTCAACTCCCAGACGCGGCTTTGCACCGGCGCGCAATATTCCGGCATCGGCACCTGCGTGAAGGACAATCTGGCCTTCCGCGGATCGGCCGGCATCAGCGTTCAGTGGAAGTCGCCTTTCGGCCCCGTGCAGATCGACCTCGGCCTGCCTTATGCCAAGACCTTCTACGATCGCGCCCAGATCATCCATTTCAGCACAGCCACAGGATACTGACCCATGACCAAGATCCGCACCCTTGCTTTTGCCTTGCCCCTTCTTCTGACTGCCACCAGCGCCTTCGCCGATCCGCCCCAGCCCAAGATCGTGGTGCTGGACCGCCGCGCCATCATGAGCTTCACCAAGGCCGGCCAGGACATCGCCAAGCAGATGCAGGCCTATTCCAACCAGGCCAAGAACGAGCTGGCCGCGCGCGGCAAGGCGCTTCAGAACGAAGGCCGCAACCTGCAGCAGCAGGTGGCGATCCTGGCGCCCGACCTGAAGGCCAAGAAGCTGGCTGAATTCCAGGCCCGCGAGCAGTCGCTGCAGAGCGAAGTGCAGCGCAAGGACGAGCAGATGCGCGTCGCCTATGCCCAGGCGCAGCAGACCATGGAAGCCAAGCTGGGCCCCATCCTGCAGCAGATCGTCAAGGAGCGCGGCGCCAATCTGGTGCTGGACAAGCAGGCGATCGTGTTCGCGCCCCAGTCCGGCGGCTTCGACATCACCGGCGACTGCATCAAGCGGCTGGACCAGCAGATGCCGGCGCTGAAGCTGAACTTCAATGTCTCGGCCGCCCAGGCGGCCGGCAACAAAAAATAGTCTGATGGCCGATCCCCGCTTTTTCGAAAATCTCGGGCCTTTCTCCCTGGCGCAGATTTGCGAAAAAGCGGGGATCGCCCTGCCTGCCGGTGCCGATGCCCATTTTGCGGTTCACGATCTGGCCGATCTGACTGCCGCGGGCCTCCGGCATCTCACTTTTTTCTCCGGCGCTTCCACCCTGCGCGAGGCCTTCACCGCGGCGCGCGCGGGCGTCTGCCTGGTGCCGGCCGGCGCCAGGCGAACGACGCCGCCCGCCGGCACGATCCTTGTGGAGGTGCCGTCCGTCGGGCAGGCATTCGCGAAGATCGCCGCGCTGTTCTATCCGGTTCATTCCCAGCCGCGCTGGGACCAGGCCCAGGCGGTTTCGCCCCAGGCGCTTCTGGGTGAAGGTGTCATGCTGGCGCCCGGCGTGGTGATCGGCCCCGGCGCCGAGATCGGCGCCGGCACCCGTATCGGACCGGGCGCGGTGATCGGGCCCGGGGTCGCCATCGGCAAGCATTGCGAGATCGGCGCCGGCGTTTCCATCAGCCATGCCTATATCGGCGACCGGGTTGTCATTCTGCCCGGCGCCGCCATCGGCCAGCCGGGTTTCGGCTTCACCACCAACGGGCTGGACTATCTCAAGGTGCCCCAGCTTGGCCGGGTGATCGTGCAGGACGATGTCGAGATCGGCGCCAACACCACCATCGATCGCGGCGCGCTGTCGGACACGGTGATCGGCGAAGGCTCCAAGCTCGATAACCTGATCATGATCGCCCACAATTGCCGCATCGGCCGCCACTGCGTGGTCGCGGGCCAGACCGGCCTGGCCGGCAGCGTGGTGCTGGAAGACGGCGTGGTGCTGGCGGGGCAGGTGGGGCTGGGCGATCACTCCAGGGTCGGCGCGGGCGCCCGCATGGGCGCGCGCTCGGGGACCGGATCGCGCATTTTCCTGGAAGGCGGGCAGGATTATGGCGGGGCGCCCGCCAAACCTGTAAAGGAATGGGCCCGCGAGATTCACGCCCTCACGCGTCTGGCGCGGCAGCGCAAAACGGAAAACAAAGAGTAACGGGGATGAGCGAAGTGGCCAGCCTGGACGTGGAGCAGATCAAGAAGCTCTTGCCCCATCGCGCCCCCATGCTGCTGGTGGAGCGGCTGGAAGAGATCGTGCCCTTTGAAAGCGCCGTCGGCTACAAGGCGGTCAGCATCAACGAGCCCTGGTTTGCCGGTCATTTTCCCGAGCGCGCGGTGATGCCGGGCGTTCTGATCGTCGAGGCGATGGCCCAGACGGCCGGCGCCACGGTGATGCACAGCCTGAAGGAAGCCGCCGCCAGTTCGGTCTATTTCATGAGCATCGAATCCGCGCGCTTCCGCAAGCCCGTGGTGCCAGGCCAGCTTTTGCGCATGGTCGTGAAGAAGCTGCGCCAGCGCGGCCCGGTTTGGAAATTCGAAGGCAAGGCCTTTGTCGGCGACGACCTCTGCGCGGAGGCGGAATTCGCCGCCATGATCCATTCCGGCGCTTCGGCGGGTTCCGCCGGATGAGCGTGCATCCCGCGTCGGTGGTGGAAGAGGGTGCGTCGCTGGCCGCCGGCGTCGAGATCGGCCCTTTCTGCCATGTGGGCGCGCGGGTGGTCCTGGGCGAGGGCGTCCGGTTGAGGTCGCATGTCTCCATAACCGGCATCACCCAGGTGGGCGCGCGCTGCGATATCTATCCCGGCGCCGTGCTGGGCGGTGACGGCCAGATCCGCAACAATGATTTCCACGACGGACGGCTAGAGATCGGCCCGGACTGCGTGCTGCGCGAAATGGTTTCGATGAATGTGGGCAGCCGCAAGGGCGGCGGCATCACCACGGTCGGCGCCAAAGGCTATTTCATGGCCAATTCCCATATCGGCCATGACTGTCATGTCGGCGACCAGGTCACCTTCGCCAACTCCGTGGCGCTGGGCGGGCATGTGGAAATCGGCGACGGCGTGATCTTCGGGGGGCTGGCCGCCGTGCAGCAATTCTGCCGCGTGGGCAAGGGCGCCATGGTCGGCGGGCTGACCGGCGTCAATCGCGACATCATTCCTTATGCCATGGCCTTTGGCGATCATGTCGAACTGGCCGGCCTCAACCTGATCGGTCTGAAGCGCCGCGGCCTGTCCCGCGAGTCCATAAACGCCATGCGTGCGACGTTCCGCGAGGTTTTCTATGGCAGCGGCGGTTCGATCCAGAGCCGCGCCCGCGCGTCGCGCGAGCGCTTTGCCGGCGTGGCCGAAGTGGCCGAGATGGTGGATTTCATCCTGGCCGACGCCAAACAGGAACTGTGCCTGGCCCGGCGGCGCGGGGAAAATCATTGAGTACGCTTGGCCTGATCGCGGGCGGCGGGGAGTTGCCCCGCGCCGTGGCCATGGCCGCGCGGGCGGCGGGACGCCCTGTTTTCGTCGTGCCCATCAGCGGCAGCGCCGATGCGGACTGGATAGGCGAATTTCCGCACGAATTTCTTTCCCCCGGCGAGCCGGGCCGCATCATCAGCGTTCTCAAGGGTGCCGGCGCCCAGGATGTTCTGCTGGCGGGCCGGGTCGATCGCCCGCGTTTCAACGAACTCAAGCTCGATGCCAAGGGCATGCTGCTGCTGCCCAAGGCCATGGCGGCGGCCAGAAAGGGCGACGATGCGCTGCTGCGCTTCATCGTCGGCATCTGCGAGGATGCCGGCCTGAATGCCGTCAGCGTGGCCGAAGCCGCGCCGGGCCTGGTCGCGGCGGAAGGGCCCCTGGGGCGCTGCGCGCCCGACGCCGAAAACAGCGCCGATATCGAACAGGCCTTCCGGATCGTGCGTGCCCTGGGCGCGCTGGATGTCGGGCAGGGCGCCATTGTGTGCGAAGGGTTGACCCTGGCGGTCGAAGCGGCCGAAGGCACCGATGCCATGCTGGCGCGGATCGGCACTCTGCGGGAAAGCCTGCGAGGCAATGCCGGAAAGAAGCGCGGCGTGCTGGTCAAGGCGCTCAAGCCGACCCAGGACGCCAAGACCGACATGCCGGTGGTTGGCGTGCAGACTGTGAAGAATGCTGCCGCCGCCTTTCTTTCCGGCATCGCGCTGGAAGCAGGTGCCGCGCTGATCCTGGACAAGGCTGCCGTGGCCGCCGAGGCCGACCGGCTGGGCCTGTTTGTCATCGGCATGAAGCCGTGAAGCCTTTGAACGTCATGCTGGTCTGCGGAGAACCGCGCGCGGACGCGTCCGCAGATGCGCATAAAAAAATGCGGACATACGCATGCTGGTAAGAAATTTGAACATCATGCTGGTCTGCGGAGAACCTTCCGGCGATGCGCTGGGGGCGCAGCTGATGGCGGGGCTGAAGCAGTTGGCGGGGGATCGCATCCACTTTTCCGGTGTCGGCGGACTGGCGATGGCGCGCGAGGGGCTGACCAGCCTCTATTCGCTGGATGCCACGGCGGTGATGGGCCTGCGCGAAGTGGTGCCCGCCATTCCCAAGATTTTGCGGCGGGTGCGCAATGTGGTGGATTTTGCCTGTCGCACCCGGCCCGATATGGTGGTGGTGATCGACAGTCCGGATTTCACCCATCGGGTGGCGCAGGGCATCAGGAAACGCGATCCCTCCATCCGCACCGTGGATTATGTCGCGCCCCAGGTCTGGGCGTCGCGCGCCTATCGCGCGAAGAAGATGGCGACCTATTTCGATCTGGTGCTGGCGCTGTTCCCCTTCGAGGTGCCCTTCTTCGAGAAATACGGCCTGAAGGCAGCCTTTGTCGGCCATCCCGTGATCGAGCGCGCGGCCAGGATCACGGGCGGCGCGGCATTGCGCGCGCGGCTGGGCGTGGCCGCCGATGCGCCGCTGCTTGTTCTGTGCCCCGGAAGCCGCACCAGCGAGATCCGGTTCATCCTGCCGGTCTTCCGCCAAGCCGTGGCATTGTTGTCGGCGCGCATTCCGGGGCTTGTCACGCTATTGCCCACCGTTCCGCATGTCGCCGGCAAGGTCCGCGCCGCGACCGCCGACTGGCCGACGCCGCTGCACATCACCGAAAGCGAAGCCGACAAATATGCCGCCTTCGATGCCGCCGATGTGGCGCTGGCGGCGTCAGGCACCGTGACGGCCGAGATCGCACTGTCCCATACGCCGATGGCGGTCGCCTACAAGGTGGGCGGGTTGACCTTCTTCCTGTCCAAGTTCCTGATGACGGTGACCCACATCACCCTGATCAACATTTTGCTGGGGCGCGAGGCGGTGCCGGAATATCTGCAATCCCGCGCCACGCCGGAAAACTTGGCCGATGCGGTGGAGCGGCTTTTCCGGGATGAGGCCGCGCGGCTGGCGCAAACACAGGCCATGACCGAATTCGGCCGGCTGCTGGGCGAGGGCGATGAGGCGCCGTCCCTGCGCGCGGCGCGGGTGCTGCTGGATTTCGTGGAACGCCGCCGATCGGCCGCCTAGGCCGCCTTTACGCGCGACAGGAATTCCTCCACCAGCCCGCGCAGTTCGCCGGACTGGGCGTTGAGCAGGTTGGCCGATTGCAGCACCTGCTGGGCCACCATGCCGGTACTGCCGGCGGCTTCGGTGACGCCGCTGATGTTGGAAGAGACTTCCTGGCTGCCCACGGCCGCCTGTTCGACATTGCGGGCGATTTCCTGCGTCGCGGCGCCCTGTTCCTCCACCGCGGCCGAGATGGCGGCGGCGATCTGGTCCATCTCGCCGACCGTCCTGCTGATCGAGGAAATGGCCCTGACCGCATCCTCGGTCGCGCCGCGCACGCCGCTGATCTGCGTGCTGATCTCCTCGGTCGCCCGGGCGGTCTGGGTCGCCAGGTTTTTCACTTCGGCCGCAACCACCGCAAAGCCCTTGCCGGCCTCGCCGGCGCGCGCCGCCTCGATCGTGGCGTTCAGCGCCAGGAGGTTTGTCTGATCGGCAATTTCGGTAATCAGGGAAATGACATCGCCGATCTTCTGCGAAGCATCATACAGGCCCTGCACCATCTCGTTGGTCTTGACGGCTTGTGCTACGGCGTTGGCCGCCATCCGGCTGGACTGGGACACCTGGCGGGTGATCTCGACAATCGAGGATGACAGTTCCTCGGTCGCCGATGCCACGGTCTGAACATTGGCCGAACTCTGCTCGGAGGCCGCCGCGACCGCGCCGGCCTGGCGGCTGGTCTCCTCGGCGGTGCTGGTCATGGACTGGGCCGAATTCTGCATCTGGTCCGCCTGGTCCGCGACGGTCCGCACCACGGCATGAACCTTTGCGTCAAAGTCCCTGGTCAGGCTGTCTATCAGGGTGCTGCGGGCGGCGGCGGCGCGCTGGGCCTCTTCCTGCTCGCCTTTCAGGCGGTCGCCCTCGATCATGCTGTCGCGGAATATCTGCACCGCCCGGGCCATCTCGCCGACCTCATCGGTGCGTTCCGCGCCCGTAATCTCGGTGGCCAGGTTGTGCCGCGCCAGTTCGGACATGGAGACCGTGATGCGGGTGATGGCCCGAACCACATTGGGCGCCAGCCAGACAATGCCGGCCGCCAGTATCATCATCACCACGGCGGCGACGCTCCAGACGATGATGGCATAGAAGCGGTCGGCGCCGCGCGCGCCGGCTTCGATTTTCTCATTGTCGGCATTGGTCTGGCTGACAATGCGATCGATCACCGCGCGATGCGCCAGATAGTTCTTCGTCAGGCCGGCATAGGCGCGCCGGGCCGCGTCTTGATCGCCCCGCTCCAGCGCGGGAAGGAAACCGGTCTCGGTCTCGCGCCAGAAGGCCTGGACCTTTTCGTCGGAGTCACGCGTCAGCAACTGCTTGATCGCCGGGTCGATCGGCGCCTGCTGCCAGAAGGCGCGGCGCTGGTCATAGTCCTTGTGCAGTTGCGCCAGCCGCGCCTTGTGCCCGGAAAGGCCCGCGCGGTCGTCGAGCGCCAGCGTCGTTTCGAGATAGGATTCCAGGATATATTCCGGCGGCGGCAGGATGTCGGCGATCAGGTCCTTGCCCAGCACGATCCGGCTATAGACCGGCCCGCCCACCTTGAGTTCGGACAAGGCGGCATGGCCGCTGAACACCACCGTGGCAAAGCCGATGGCGACGGCGATGCCGAACAGGGTGATGCCGGACTTGATATTGATTTTCATGCGCTGCCTCCCGATCGAGATTCAGCCCCAGGTCGGCATGGGCCTCCTGGCTCTGAACCCCGGCAATGTGGCAGCAACCTTTGATGGCGGTATTTCCGCCATGTTTCCTAATGTGACAGCGCCCGCACAGGCGGGCCTCCGGCCGGCCCGCGGGCCGGCCGTTCCGCGAACGCCTGTTATTTCCGCTTCGCCATCGGCACATATCCGCGCTCGGTCGGGCCGGTATAGATCTGGCGCGGACGGCCGATCTTCTGGTGCGGGTCTTCCAGCATTTCCTTCCACTGGGCGATCCAGCCCACGGTGCGGGCCAGGGCGAACAGGGCGGTGAACATGGAGGTGGGGAAGCCCAGGGCGCGCAGGGTGATGCCCGAATAGAAGTCGATATTCGGATAAAGCTTCTTCTCGATGAAATAGGGGTCGCTGAGCGCCACTTTTTCCAGTTCGATCGCCACCTTCAGCAGCGGGTCGTCATGCAGGCCCAGCTCGTTCAGCACGGCATGGGCCTGGATCTGCATCGCCTTGGCGCGAGGATCGTAATTCTTGTAGACGCGATGGCCGAAGCCCATCAGCCGGAAGCCGCTGGTCTTGTCCTTGGCCTTGGCGACGAATTCCGGAATGCGGTCAACGGTGCCGATCTCTTCCAGCATCTTCAGCGCCGCCTCGTTCGCGCCGCCATGGGCGGGGCCCCA